>NZ_RZPB01000238.1:0-7736 GCF_003998535.1 Mesorhizobium sp. M7A.F.Ca.AU.002.02.1.1
CTCGTAGATCGGGGCGATGCGCGAATCACGATAGAAGGCGGCCGCTCCCGTCTCCTCGATGAAGCCCATGCCGCCATGAACCTGGAGGCCGAGTGAGGCAACCTCGACGCCGATATCGGTCGAGAACGCCTTTGCCAGCGGCGTCAGCAGATTGGCGCGGTCGCGCCAGTGGGCCGCCTCGTCACCGGCGGAGACACCGGCCATGTCGATGGCGTGGGCACAGGAATAGCTGATGGCGCGCGCGGTTTGGGTCAGCGCCTTCATGGTCAGCAGGTTACGCTGGACATCGGGGTGATGGACGATCGGCGCCATACCCGTGCCAGTGTAGCTCGCGGCCTTGCCCTGCCGGCGTTCATTGGCATAGGCGATCGCCTTCTGCGTTGCGGCTTCCGCGACCGCTACCCCCTGCATGCCGACACAAAGCCGCGCATTGTTCATCATCGTGAACATGCAGGCGAGGCCCTTGTTCTCCTCGCCGATCAGCCAGCCGATAGCGCCGGGCTTGGCGCCCTGGAAACCATCGCCATAGATCATGGTGCAGGTCGGCGAGGCGTGGATGCCGAGCTTGTGCTCAAGTCCGGAACAGAAGACATCGTTGCGCGCGCCGAGCGCGCCATCGTCGCCGACCAGGATTTTCGGCACCAGGAACAGCGATATGCCGCGCGTGCCGGCCGGCGCATCCGGTAGCCGCGCCAGCACCAGATGGATGATGTTGTCGGTGAAATCGTGCTCGCCATAGGTGATGAAGATTTTCTGGCCGAAGATGCGGTAGCTGCCGTCACCCACCGGCTCCGCGCGGGCGCGCAAGGCGGCGAGGTCCGAACCGGCTTGCGGCTCGGTCAGGTTCATCGTGCCCATCCACTCGCCGGAGACGAGCTTTCCGAGATACTTTGCCTTGAGGTCTGTGGAGGCGTGTTTGTCGAGCGCTTCGACAGCGCCCATGGTCAGCGTCGGGCCGATGCCGAAGGCCATGGCGGCGGAGTTCCACATTTCGAGCGCGGCAACGCCAAGCATGGTCGGCAGCGCCTGGCCGCCATATTCCTCAGGCCCGGAGAGCGCGTTCCAGCCGCCATCGATCCAGCGGCGATAGAGTTCCTTCCAGCCGGGTGGTGTGGTGACGGCAGCGTCCTTCAGCACGGCACCTTGCCGATCGCCGATCGTGTAGAGCGGTGCGACCTCTTCAGTGGCGAAGCGGCCGGCCTCGCCAAGAACGGCATCGACCAGGTCATCGCCGAGATCGCCGAACCTGCCGGCATCGAGCGCCGATTTCATGCCGGCGACGTGCTTGAGCGTGAAGGCGATATCCTCGACCGGTGCCCTATACATGCCGCTTACTCCTTCCGATGCATCGGTCCTGCCGACCCTAGAGCCAGCGCCGCTGCAAAACCACCCGCCGTATCAGCGCTCTCCCATCTTCTTTTTACGTAAACGTCAAATTTTGTCACGCGGATTTTGCAATCGCGGCGGCGCGTATTAAGTTCAATCCATGCCGGATCAAGTCGACCGGCGACGGATCAGAACCAGCCAACCGGAACAGCCCATGCTTGCCAGACCCGACGCCTATCGCTGCATCGAATGCGGCCTGCCCTATCGAGCGGAGGGGTTCTGCTACCATGGCGGCAGACTGGACCACGGGGCCGCCTACTGGTCGGATCGCGGCATATTATGCTCGCCGCAATGCTCACTCGCCCACCACCGCAAACGCGCCGCCGAGGGCACGCTGCGGCAAGAGCCGGCTCCGGACCCGTTTGAATTCTAGCAGCTGATGCGTCGCCAGCTTTTCTGAAGTCAGCCCCGAAAGTACTTCCTTAACCATAGCCGTTCAGGATTTGTCTTTGATCAACGGGGATTCCCTGTTTTGAAAAGGACGGCGCGTCTCCTTCGCCGCTTGAAGAGTGTCGTGCCGACGCCCTTCAAGCCATTGTTTCCTCCGCATGTCGTTGCCCCAAAACCGCTGCACACTTTTGGGCGACATGCGCTGGCGCTTCTCGCCTTGGCGGCGACGATGGCGCTGTCCACGGCGGCAAAGGCTTCGGATTTTTCCGAACCCTGGAAGAACGCCGACCGCGCTTTGGTGGTCGATGCCTACGAATACAATTCCATCGGTTGGGCCCAACTCGCCACCGACAAGCGGGTCGTCGGCTTCATCAACAAGGCCTCCGACGGCATGCCGCCGCCCTATTTCTGCCTGGGCAACGACATTGAGGTGAAGCTTTGCAAGGCGCTGTGGAAACGCCATGCGGTGACGCGCGAACTGTTCCAGACGCGCCGGGTGGTGGCCAAGGCACTCGGCCTGAAATGGGGCGCCTATCACCTTGCCCGCCCGGGCAATCCGGTCGAACAGGCCAACAATTTCCTCGATTTCGCCGAGCCTGCGCCCGACGATCTCATGGCTCTCGACATTGAGGGCAATGATCCCTCGCAATGGATGTCGCTCGACGATGCCGAGGAGTTCGTCCGCCAGGTGCATCGGCGCATCGGCCGTTTCCCGGTGCTGTACACCAACGGCAAGACCGCCCAGTACATTGCCGACAACAGCTACCGATACCGGCTCCTGTCGCGGCTGCCGCTCTGGTATGCCCGCTATAAGTCCGACATCGACGTGCATTTTCCGATGGGCAACTGGCAAGGCTACGCACTGTGGCAGTTTTCGGCGCAAGCCAATTGCGGCCGTTTCCGCTGCCCTTACAGGGTTGCCGGCACGCCTAACGACATAGACGTCAATGTCGCGCCGACCGACGCCGCCACGCTGCGCGCGCAATGGCCGTTCGGCGGGCTTATCGACGTGCCGCCGGACTATCTCGCCTCCATACCGCTGCCGGTTTCACGCGAGGCCGGCCTCGCCGGCAATGTCACCATCACCTATGCGTCTGTGGCCGCGCCGCCGACTTTCGAGGACATGGTCGCAGCGTTGGGCACACGCTGGTCCCGTTTCCGCGACGGCTTCCGCATGCCGGTCGTGAAGACGGTGCCCCGGAGACCGAGTTTCGGCATTGTCCAATATGTCGCCTGGAAGCGGACCGAGCGGCGTTCGCCCGCACAACTCGACGCTGCGTTTGCCGCTGCCGATCCGCTCAGCACCGCTTCGACCGAACTCGACCGCGGCCAGCGGTAAGCCAACGCGGACTTCAGGTTCCCTGTTCGCGCGCCACCGCCTGCCAGCCGATATCGCGGCGGCTGAACCCGTCCGGCCAGTCGATGCGGTCGAGCGCGGCATAGGCTCGTTTCTGCGCCTCGCCGACCGTGGCGCCTGATGCCGTCACGTTGAGGACGCGGCCGCCATTGGCCACCAGCGCGCCGCCATTGATGGCGGTGCCGGCGTGGAAGACCTGGACGCCGTCGCTTGCCGCGTCTTCGACGCCGCGGATGACCGAGCCTTTTTCCGGCGTGCCGGGATAGCCTCTCGCCGCCATCACCACGGTCAATGCCGCCTCGTCGCGCCAGCGCACCGAAGTATGTGCCAACTGGCCGTCGGTTGCCGCGTTGAGCAGGACCAGCAGATCATCCTTCAGCCGCATCATCAGCACCTGGCATTCCGGATCGCCGAAGCGGGTGTTGTATTCGATCAGCTTCGGCCCCTTGTCGGTGATCATCAGCCCGGCAAACAGCACGCCGGAGAAAGGCGCGCCCAGTTCGGCCATGCCGCGCATGGTCGGCTCGATGATCTCACGCATGGTGCGCTCGACCAGTTCCGGCGTCATCACCGGTGCCGGCGAATAGGCCCCCATGCCGCCAGTGTTCGGACCGGTGTCGCCGTCGCCGACGCGCTTGTGATCCTGCGCGGTGCCGAAGGGCAGTGCGGTGGTACCGTCGCAAAGACAGAAGAAGCTCGCCTCCTCGCCGGTCATGAATTCCTCGACCACAACTTCCGCGCCGGCGGCACCGAAGGGACCATCGAAGCAGGCATCGAGGGCTGCCTGTGCTTCACTGAGCGTCATGGCGACGGTGACGCCCTTGCCGGCAGCGAGCCCGTCGGCCTTGATGACGATCGGCGCCCCGGTCTTTTCGACATAGGCCCTGGCCGAGGCCAGGTCACTGAAACGGCCATAGGCGGCGGTCGGGATGTTGTAGCGGGCGCAGAGGTCCTTGGTGAAACCTTTCGAGCCTTCCAGCTGTGCCGCTGCCTTGGAGGGACCGAAGACGCGGATATTTTCGGCGCGCAGATCGTCGGCAATACCGGCGACCAGCGGGCCTTCCGGACCGACCACGACGAGGTCGATTTTTTTCTCCCGGCAGAATGCGGTGACCGCGGCGTGATCGGCGATGTCGAGCTTGACCAGTTCGGCCTCGCCGCCAATGCCCGGATTGCCGGGGGCGGCATAAAGCTTCGTCAGCAGCGGCGACGCGGCGATCTTCCAGGCGAGCGCATGTTCGCGGCCGCCGGAGCCCAGAAGAAGAACGTTCATGGCCACCTCTTGATGCCGAAATTCTGCTCTGGCGGCCATCTGATGGCGTTTTCTGCGCTTCCCGTTCTACTGCGTGCAGTAGAACTGAGCTCACGGACCAAATGTCCGCTCCGCTGCGGTTCTCGAAACCACCACCATATGACTCGCCAGAGCGAATTTCGAAACAGTCTCTTGGAGACCCGCTATTGCTCTCCGGGCGACGGGTCAAGGCATCAGGGTGTTTAGATCGCAATTGCGCACGGGAACGTTATCCCCGCAGAAAATTGGCGGCGGATACCGCCGCCAATTTTCTGGCGATTCGCTAGGCGGAGAAAACCACCGGAAACCAGTCCTCGCGCAGCCTCTCGCCCGGCTGCATGCCGTGGCCATGATAGGGCGGCGAGGTGCGGCCCGGCCGCTCGACATAGCGCGCATCGTCACCGACCCAGCGCAGCGACAGCGCCCGGCGCCGCGCCGCGGTCATATTGCCACGCGCGCCATGCGCGGTCCTGAAGTCGAACAGGATGGCGTCGCCCGGCTCCATTTCCCATTCGAGCACCTTCATCGAAGGGTCCTTGTCGGGATCGGGCACCGGCAGATAGTCGCCCTCGCCGGCATAGAAATTGCTATCGTCGAGCCAGCGCACCGGCAGGATCATCTTGTCCCATTTGTGCGAGCCGGCGATCAGCCGCAGCGTCGCCTCTTTCACCGGGTCGATGGGTATCCAGAAGCTCACCGTCTGTTGGCCATCGACGAAATAGTAGGGGATGTCCTGATGCCAGGGCGTCGGCTTCTGCGTGCCGGGTTCCTTCACCAGCACATGATCATGGAAGAACTGCGCGGTGCGCGACTGCATCACCGCCGCCGCCAGTTCGGCGGCGGGTGAGTCCCGTACCAGGCTGACGAATTCGGGGATGCGCTCCCAGTTGCAGTAGTCATCGAAGAAACTACCGCGACCGTTGGCTATGTCGGATGCGGTGGCGCTGCGGTTCTGCATGTTGCGTTCGATGCCGGCGGCAATCGTGTCGACCCAGCCCTTGAAGGCGCCGCGAATGCAAACAGCGCCGTCACGCTGATAGTCGGCAATCGTGGACGCGCCGATCCTGGTGGCGTCGAGGGTGGCAGTCCGGGAAGCCATGGCGTTCTCCTCTTGGAATAAAGCCACTATCGCAACATCTATTCATTCGGTAAAATAATAACTATCGATCTGACATATAGAGTGCCTCTATGAGTGTGACTTTCACGCAGCTGCGCTATCTGGTTGCCGTGGCGCGTCACGGCAGCGTCACCGGCGCGGCAAGGATGCTGAACGTCTCTCAGCCGTCGATCTCGGTGGCCATCGACGCGGTCGAAAAGAATTTCGGCCAGAAACTGTTCGTCCGCCAGCGGGGAAGCGGCGTGTCGCCGACATCGTTCGGCCGCGCCGTCGTGGCCAAGGCAAGGCAGGTTCTCACCGAAACGGAGGAACTCATCGGCCTGGGTTCAAGCAAATCGGCTGTCAGCGGCGAGTTGGTGTTGGGATGCTTCGAGGATCTGGCGCCTTTCTTCGCGCCGGCTTTGATCCGCGCCTTCTCCGAACGCTATCCGGCCGTCAAGATCGTCGTTCGCGACGAGACGTTCGAGACGCTGGGTCGACGGCTGGGTGACGCGGCCATCGATCTCGGCCTGACTTATGATCTCAGCCTGCCGACGCATTTCGCCCGCATCCTGCTGCGTGAACTTCGCCCGCACGCGCTGTTGCCGGCAGGCCATGCCCTGGCGGATCGCCCGTCGGTCAGCCTTGCCGATCTGGCCGCCTATCCGCTGATCACCACCGACCAGCCGCACAGCTGGCAGCATATGCTCGACCTGTTCCGCAGCCGCGGCCTTTCGCCTGTGGCCGACATGACGACAAGCTCGTTCGAACTGCAACGGAGCATGGTCGCCAACGGCTTCGGCGTTGCGGTCAGCTACACCCGCCCGCATGGCGACCGCAGCTATGACGGGCTGCCGCTCATCTGCAAGCCGCTGTCGGATCCGCTGCCCATGCAGCGGATCCTGCTTACCTATGACACGCATCAGCGTGTGTCGAATGCAGCGCTGGCCTTCGTCGAGGTGGCCAAGGACTGGTTCGCCACCCGCGACATCTTTGCCTCGTGAAAGGCTGACGGGCGCCGCGTCTCCGCTTGCCGCTTGACGGTTTCCGCCGCTGCTGCCACTCCATGGGCATGGAAACCATCCAGTCGAAAGCGGCCCAGGGCCGTGTCGCCGATGCGCCGAACGGCCATTGGGTCTACCGCGTGCTGCCGCGCTCGATATGGCCCTATGCGCAGCTTGCGCGGTGGGACAGGCCGATAGGCTGGCAACTGCTGCTGTGGCCGTGCTGGTGGTCGGCGGCCTTGGCGGCAAGCGCCTATCCGCGTCCCGGCGACCCGCTGCTCTCACTGCTGCCGGCGCCTTTGTATCTTGTGCTGTTCCTGGTCGGGGCCATCGCCATGCGCGGCGCCGGCTGCACCTACAACGACCTCGTCGACGAGGACATCGACAACCAGGTGGAGCGCACGCGCTCGCGACCGCTGCCGTCAGGCAAGGCGACGCGCCGGCGGGCATGGCTGTTTCTCGTCCTGCAGGCCCTGGTCGGCCTCGTCGTGCTCATCCAGTTCAACAGCTTTGCCGTCCTGCTCGGCATCTGCTCACTGGCGGTCATCGCCATATATCCGTTCATGAAGCGGATAACCAACTGGCCGCAACTGGTGCTCGGCCTTGCTTTTTCCTGGGGCGCGCTGATGGGATGGGCGGTCGAGTTCGGCGATCTCGATGGGCCTGCTGTCATGCTCTATATCGGCTCGATCCTGTGGGTGATCGGCTACGACACGATCTACGCGCACCAGGACAAGGAAGATGACGCCATTGTCGGCGTGCGCTCGACGGCACGCCTGTTCGGCGACAACACCAAGGCCTGGCTGGCCGGACTTTATGGCGGCGCGCTGATCTGCTTCGCCATCGCCTTCGCGTCGGCGCAGGCGCCGGTGGTGGCGCTGGCCGGGCTGATCGCCGCCGGCACCCATATGGCGCGGCAGATCGCCGTGTTGGACATCGACAATCCGGACCAATGCCTGCGCCTGTTCAGGTCGAACAACCAGGTCGGCTGGCTGATCTTCCTCGGCCTGATCGGCGGCGCTGTGTGGGTGGCTCTGAAGCCGCTGGTTTAGCGGGCTTTTTCCCTTCTCCCCTTGTGGGAGAAGGTGGATTGGCGCGCAGCGCCAAGACGGTTGAGGGGTGCTGGACGGAGTGCCGGCGTTGCCAAGCTGGAACACCCCTCATCCGACCGAGCTTCGCTCGGCCACCTTCTCCCACAGGGGGAGAAGGAAG
>NZ_RZPB01000239.1:0-7707 GCF_003998535.1 Mesorhizobium sp. M7A.F.Ca.AU.002.02.1.1
ACTACGAGAGCGGCATCGCCTCGCTGTCGATCGCCATCGGACATGACGCGTCCGGTTTTGATCCCGACGCGCCCTTGCCCGAAATCCCCGAGACCAATGCCTCGAAGAGTGGCCGCGAGCGCGTCATCGAACTGGCACGCGAGGAGAACCTGACCGTCAGGCAGCTTGCGCAAAGGCTGGGCGGCTATTCCGGCCTTGCTTTTGTCGGCACGCCTGAAACAATCGCCGACGAGATGGAGGAATGGCTGATCGGCGAGGGTTCCGACGGGTTCAACATCATGTTTCCATACCTGCCCGCCGGGCTCGATGATTTTGCCGAGAAGGTGGTGCCGGAATTGCAAAGGCGAGGGATCTTCAGGCGGCAATATGAAGGGTCGACACTGCGCGAGAATCTCGGCCTGAAGCGTCCGCCCAACCGGTTTTTCGAGTAGAGCCTTCTTCGCAGGGAGATTTTCGATGTCGATCCAGTCCAACACCCGCATCGTGCTCGCGGCGCGGCCACAAGGCCGGCCAAAGCCGGATGATTTCCGCATCGAGACGGTTGATGTCGTCCAGCCGGGAGAGGGCGAACTGCTGCTGCAGATCCTCTATCTGTCGCTCGATCCCTATATGCGCGGGCGCATGAACGCTACGAAATCCTATGCCAGGCCCGTCGATGTCGACGGCGTGATGGAAGGCGGTACTGTTGCGCGCGTCGTGATCTCTCGCCACCCGGAATTTACCGAAGGGGATATCGTGTTGTCCCATTCCGGCTGGCAGAGTTTTGCCTTGTCCGACGGTGTGGGGCTGCGCAAGCTGGATCCCGCTGCGGCACCCATCACGACGGCGCTTGGCGTGCTCGGCATGCCGGGCTTCACGGCCTATGCCGGTCTGCTCACCATCGGGCAGCCGAAGCCTGGCGAGACGGTCGTCGTGGCGGCCGCCAGCGGCGCGGTCGGGTCGGCCGTTGGCCAGATCGCGCGCATCAAGGGCGCGCGTGCCGTCGGCATTGCCGGCGGTGCCGACAAGTGCGCCTTCGTGCGAGACGAACTCGGCTTCGATGCGGTCGTCGATCACCGTGCCGATGATTTTGCCGAGCAGTTGAAGGCAGCCTGCCCCGGTGGCATCGACATCTATTTCGAGAATGTCGGTGGTCCTGTCTGGGACGCGGTGTTTCCGCTGCTGAACGAATTTGCGCGTGTGCCGGTCTGCGGGCTGATCGCGCAGTACAACGTCATCGCGGATGCCGGCGTCGACCGCTTGCCGGTATTGATGCAGCAAGTGCTGCACCGCAGCCTGACGATCAGGGGGTTTATCCAGCGTGAATTTGTCGACCAGCGCCCGGCCTTCTATCGTGAGATGGCCGAATGGATATCGTCCGGCCGCGTCCGCTACAGGGAAGATATCGTCGATGGCATCGAAAATGCACCACAGGCCTTTCTCGGCCTTCTCGATGGCAAGAATTTCGGCAAGCTGATCGTGCGTATCGCGGAATAAATGCCGCGCAACGATCAGGCGGGGCTGCTTGGGTAATTTCTGCCGCAGCCGTGGCCGCGGGGCGTGATTGCCAGCAGCCGCCGATCAGCCGGTTGCCCCGGCTGCCGATGACGCCGAGCGGCGAGAAACGCAACTTGCCGATCTGGGCGATGGTCGCGGCGTCGCGCTCGCGCAGGCTTGGATTGCTCACGGCACGGTTTCTGTCTCGAGTGCCGGCAGTGCCGCCGCCAGCCGGTCCGCCCATTCCTCGATGCCGGACCGTGTCGACAAAAGATCCTGCCGGATCTCGACGAGGACGGCGGCGATGCCGCGATCGTCGCCATGGATGGGCACGGCGTAGTCGGCGTCGCGGCTGATCACATAGGGTACATTGGCCGCAACATTGAGCGCCGCATCGGTGCGCAGGCCCGAAAGGATCGCTTCGGCGAGACCTCTTGCTTGGTCATGCAGCACGCCGGCATGCCAGGGCCTGCTGACGCCGAGGAAGACCGGCGTGAAAGAATGGATCGTCACGATCCGCGTCTGCCGGCCTGCTTGTGCCCGGCGGTCGAGATAAGCGGTCACCCGGTCATGGAACGGCGAAAAGATGATCTCGGCGCGCCGGGTCCGCTCCGCCGCATCGATGCCGACATTCCCGGGAATGTCGGTGTCTTCCGACAGTACCGGAATGCTGCCTGGCGTGCCCAGTGGCCGGTTGAGGTCGATCAGCAGCCGCGAATAGCCGCTGAGGAAGGCCGGAGCATCGAGCTTCGACGACAGCAGGCGGGTCACTTCGGCGGCGCCGATATCCCAGGCGATGTGGCGCTGCAGATGGTGGGCATCGAGGCCAAGCTGTCGATACTCGACCGGCATGTGGTTGGACGCATGCTCGCACAACAGCACGATATCGGAACGGCCGTGCTCGTTGAGGGCCTCGACGGCCTCGGGCCAATCTTTTTTTGTCACTGCGGTCATCAATAGAGCGTCCGGTAGAGATCGCAGATGGAGGCCGGATCGAGACCGGCAAGACGCTCGGCTTCATGTCGCTTGAGGCCGACGAAGGTTTCGATGAAGACGGGCGCGAACCATCCCGTCACGGTGCCGTCGGCCAGCAGCGCGTCCAGTGCCGCGGGCAGGGTTTCGGGCAGGCGCACCAGACCAAGACTTGCCCGCTCCGCCTCGCTCATCAGTGTCGGGTCGCCGGTGACCAAAGGTGGCGACGGCAGGCCCGCCTCCAGCCCCTCCAGCCCGGCGCGGATGATCGCCGCCAGCGACAGATAGGGATTGCCGGTGGCGTCGGCGGCCCGGTATTCGATGTTGTATTGCCGCGCCGGATCCCGTCCGCCGATCGTCACCGTCGGGCAGATGCGCAGCGACGCCTCGCGGTCGCGGTCGGCAAGCCAGGTGTAGGAAGAACTCCAGCTGTGCGGCTTCAGCCGGTAGAAGGACGACACGCTCGACGCCGTCATGGCGGTCATCCCAGGCAGATGGCGCAGCACGCCGGCACAGAAGGCGCCCGCTTTGGCGGAAAGGCCGCCCGCCAGTGCCGGATCGTAAGTCATCGGCTTGCCGGCCTCGTCGACGAAGCTGAAATGGATGTGGACGCCGTTGCCGACGGCGGTTGGCGCTGTCTTGGGGGCGAAGCTCGCACGCCAGCCGGCATTGCGCGCCAACTCGCGCGTGATTTCGCGGATGGCGACGGCGCGGTCGGCCGCCGTCAGCGCGTCCGCCGGCTCGTGCGTCACCTCGAACTGCTCGTCGCCGAATTCGGCGATGACCACCTCGGGCGCGACGCCGGCTTCCTCGAGCGCCGCCATCAGATTGGGCGCGAAAGGGTCGGCGCGGCGCAGTGCGGCGAAAGACATTGAATGCGCCTGTGCGAAGCCGCCGTCGGCAACGTTGAATTCGTGCTCGAAAGCGGCGATGACCGACAGGCCGGTTGCGGCTTTCAAATCGGCCAGCGCGTCTTTGAGCATCGTGCGGGTGCAGCCGAGCCATGGGCTGCCGTCGAGCTCGACGATGTCGCCGGCGACCATATCGAATGGCGTTGCCGATCCGGTGCGTGTCGTGCGAAAGCGCGCTTCGAGATCGGGGATCAGCCGCAGGTCGCCCGACGAGCCCCAGGGGTTGGGATCGACGATCGAGTTGAACGGTGTCAGCGACAGATTGGCCTGCAGCCAACCGACGCCGGTCGTGGCGGTCTTCTGCAACTTGCTTTCGGCAACGAAACGGCCCCGCGTGACGGCGGAGAGATCCGTGGTGACGACGGCAACCAGAGGCTCGACAGTCGACGTCATGCCGGTTTTCCCAAAGCGTTGAAGCGGTCGACGACCGTGTCGGTGTCAGCCACCCAGCAGTAGCCGCCGAAGGCCTTGAGCGCGATGTCGTGGCGTTCCTGGGTGATGGTGGCGCAGGCATCCGATACGCAGGTGACAAGATAGCCGCGGTCGGCGCCGTCGCGCACCGCCATGTCGACGCATTGATCGGTCAGCACGCCGACCACGACGAGATAGCGGATGCCGAGGTTCTTGAGGAGATAGTCGACATTGGTCGAATTGAAGATGCCCGACGACGTCTTCGGCAACATGATCTCGTCGCCAACCGGCGCCAGCGATGCCACCGGCAGTCCTTCGGGGAGACTGGGCGCAACATGGATCGGTGTCAGCTTGTGGTCGAGCGAGCGCTCACGGCCGTCTTCGGTCAGGCTCTGAATGATGGTGTGCAGCACCTCGACGCCATTGGCCCGCGCCGCCGCCAGCAGGCGCTCCTGGTTGGGGATCGTCTGCGAGGATGTCTGCCGGTAAAAATAATGATCGGGGCCACGTTCCGGATGCGACGGATCGGCGCCCGGCTCCAGCCAGATGCGCTGCATGTCGACGAGTAGCAGTGCCGTTTCGCCGGCACGGAAGGCTTCGTCTCGTTTGGGTAGGGCCTGGGTCATGCTTTGTCGTCCTGCTTTGCTGATTTGGGTCCCGGTGTCTTGCGGGGGCCGGGTGTCTTGCGCGCGCCGTTCTCTTGCGGTTCGCTGTCGAGCGTCACGGCATTGGCATGCCGCACCTTTTCGAGTCGCTCGATGCGGGCGCGGGCCTCGTCGCCCAGCGTCGAAACGATATGGGCGACCAACGCTTCCATCTGTGCGATCGCCGGCGCCAGCGTGTCGTAAGGTGAGGCGACTTCGAGCGGGCTGACGATGGTGACTTCGGCGAGATCTGATATCGGCGACAGCCATTGGTCGGTGAACAGGACGATGCGCACATCGAGCGCCGCCGCTTGTTTTGCATAGGCCATCACATCGAGTTGGTAGCGGCGGTAGTCGAAGACGACGAGCACGTCGCGCCGGCCGAGGTCGGCCAGCGTGTCGAAGATCTGCGGAGAGAGCACGCCGAGATCGCGAACCCCGGAGCGGAACTGCACGAGATAGCCGGCCAGCATGCCGGCGATGTGGCGGCTGAACCGGCCGCCAACCATCACGATCTCGCCCTTGGCCTCCATCAGCAAGCGGGCCGCCCGCTCGTAAGTCTGGACGGGTGTCGCGGCGGTGGCTTTCTGCAAGGCCGTGGTGACGCTATCGAGATAGGCCAGCACGGCGCTGTCGTTGGAACCGCTCTGCCGCTTGGCCTCCATCATCAGCAGCGGCGAGTGCAGTCTTGCCTCGACTTCGGCCAGAAGCCTCGCCTGGAAATCCGGAAACCCTTCATAGCCGAGCTTCATCACCAGCCGCACCACGGTTGGATCGCTGACGCCAGCGCGCCGGGCGAGCGATGAGGCGGTGCCGAGGCCGGAGGTCGGATAGTCCGTCAACAGCAGTCGAACGATCTTCTCCTCCGACGGCGTCAGCGCAAGATCCCCGCGCATCAGAACATCGCGTATCGCCATGGGCCTCCCCGGAATCCGTGTTCTCTTGTTTTGTCGAGTTTATTACAGAGATTTAAATATCGGTCAACAATGAAGAGATGTTGACATTGCGCGATCGCTGGCCCTACCTTGTCGAAAAGCAGCCAAGAGACTGTGGGGAACAGCCATGCGAAATGGAAGCGACGTCATCGTCGTCGGTGCCGGTATTGTCGGATCGAGCGCGGCCTATGATCTGGCCAAAGCCGGTGTGAAGGTCACGCTGGTCGAGCAGACCCATCCCGCCGGCGGCCCGTCGGGCAAATCGTCGGCGCTGCTGCACGCCTTCTACCTGATGCCGGAACTGTCGCAGCTATCCATCCGTGGCCGAGAGATCCTGGTGTCGCTGCCCGAAATCGCGGGCGAAGGATCCTTTGTCACCGAAATCGGCATGATGTGGGTCTGCGGCAACGACAACAAGGCGAGCTGGACGTCGGCAGCCGAACGCATCCGCGGCGAGGGCGCGCGCATCAAGACATTGTCGCCGCAGGCCTTTGCCGATGCCGCACCGGGCTTTGCCCTGGACAATGTCGCGCTGGCGCTGTGGGAACCCGAGTATGGCTATGCCGATGCCTTCGGCGCCACCAATGCTATTGCCCGTGCCGCCCGCGCCAGTGGTGCCAGGATCATGCAGAACACGTTGGTCGAGAGCCTCCAGCGGCAGGGCGACCGCATCACGGGTGTCATCTTGACCGATGGAACGATGCTGGAGGCCGATACCGTCGTCCTGGCCGCCGGGCCGTGGACGCGCCGGCTGCTGGCGACGGTCGGCCTCGATCTGCCGCTGCATGTCGAGCGCCATCCGATGGCCGTGCTCGACGCTGCCGGCAAGGCAAGGCAGGTCATGCCGTTCGCCTGGTGCGACGACATTTCCTGCAACTATGCGCGGCCAGACAATGACGGCGTCATCCTCGCCGGGACCTGGGCCGGCGGCGGCACCGGCCTGCGCCACGAACATGCAGGCCGTCCACGCTTCGTCGAAAATCCCGATGATTACATGGAAGGTGTCGAGGAGCAGGAATCGGTCGAGATCCTGGAGACCTTCGCCAGCCGCGTGCCGGCCATGGCCGAGCTTGGCATCCGGCCGGGCTATGCCGGTCTCTACGACATGAGCCCCGACGATCTGCCGGTCATCGGCGCCATGCCTGATGTCGAAGGGCTGGTCGTTTCGGCGGGGTCTTCCGGCCACGGCTTCAAGACCGGGCCGGCAGTCGGCGAGGCGGTGGCCAAGCTGGTCACCCAAGGCGCGCAACCGATCCTGGCCCCGTTTTCACCCGATCGCTTCAGGGCCGCGTGATGGCGTCGGTGACGACGAGCGAGAGCAAGAGTTCCGGCTTCATGCCGGCCGCGTTCCGCAACGCCACGGCCGATGCCCTGTGCATGGTCGCGGTGCTGTTGCTGGTGGCGCTTGCCGCCTTCATCTTCGGCGGCGCCGCCATGCAACGCGTCGTCACCTATGCCGCGATCATGCTGACGGCGGTGCTCGGCCTGCAGATATTCTCCGGCAACAGCGGCATCGTCTCGTTCGGCCAGGCGGCCTTTGTCGGCCTCGGCGCCTATGCGACAGGCATCCTCACCATGCCGACGGCACTGCAGCGAACGGCGCTGCGCGACCTGCCGCAATTCCTCGCCGGCCATCAACTCTCCTTCGTCGCAGCGCTGGCCATCGTCCTGGCTCTGGCGGTCGTCGTCGGCCTGCTGACCGGTGCGCCGCTGCTAAGGCTTTCCGGATCGAGCGCCTCGATCGCCACGCTGGCCATGCTGATCATCGTCTACACGCTGCTGGTCGCCGGGCGCGAGATCACCCGCGGCAGCCAGCCTTTCTACGGCGTGCCGCGTGAGGTCGGGCTGTGGACCCCTGCCGCCGTCGCTTCGGTGGCGCTGGTGGCGGCGAGGCTGTTTCGCGAAACCTCTTTCGGCCTTGCCAGCCGAGCCGCCGCCAATGACGAGCGTGGTGCGGCCGCCGTCGGCGTCGACCAACGCACGGCGCGTCTGGCCGCCTGGGTGGCGGGTGTCGTCGCCGCCATGGCTGCCGGCGCCATGATGGCGCAGTTTCTGGGTGCGTTTTCACCGCGCGATTTCTATTTCGACCTGGGCTTCACCATGCTTGCCATGCTGATCGTCGGCGGCATGACCTCGTCGCTCGGCGCTTTCGCCGGCGTCATCGTCACCATCGTTTTGGTCGAAGTGGTACGCCGCTTCGAAGGCGGCGGCGAAGTGCTCAGCCTGCATCTGCCTGTCCTGTTCGGCTTGACCCAGGGCGTGCTTGCCATCGCCATGATCCTGGTCATCTGGCGACGCCCGACCGGCCTGTTCGGCGAGCGTGAGCTGAACCTGCTGCGCCGGCCCGGACGTCAGGCC
>NZ_RZPB01000023.1:0-21047 GCF_003998535.1 Mesorhizobium sp. M7A.F.Ca.AU.002.02.1.1
ACGACATCGGCTTTTTTGATTTTGTTCCCGCCATTATTGCCATCTCATATTTCGAAGATCGCATGATCGCTCTTGCGGCAACATTTGTGATGGTTGCCGTCGGCTTGTTGACGCGGGATGTCCTGCACCATCCAATCGATGTCGGCCTTTGGGTTCAAGCCATTCTGCTGCTGGTTGCAGGGGGGATGATCGCCCTGACTTTCCACCGGCAGAGGCAGGACTACCGCACCCTTTTGCAGGTTGCGGAGGCTAGACTCGCGGCCTTGGAAGCAACCGAAAACAGGTATCGCTGGGCATTCGAACGTGCCGCCATTGGCTTTGCCAACATGAATGAGAACGGAGAGTTGCAACGGTCCAACAAGCGTCTTGGTGAGATGACAGGGTATGTCGAGGAGGAGCTTTCAAGTCTGCCGCTCAGCGCACTCGTCCACCCCGACGACAACCACACCTTGGCGGAAGCGTTGACTCGCCTGAAAGACACGACTTCGTTTGGCTCGGAGATCCGTCTCCTGAGAAGAGACGGCACGATTTTGTGGACAAGATTGGCCCTGTCTTTGGCCGTGCCAGCCGATGCTCTCCCTCAAAGCATTTTTGTAGTGGTGGACGACATATCGGGAGAGCGAACCGCCCGCGAGGCACTCCGGGCTCAGAAGGAATGGTTGGACCTGGCGCTATCGTCAAGCCGGTTGGGAACATGGCGCATAGATTTCGAGAGCGGGTCCGTGAAGGGCTCAGCCGCGTTCTGGGAAATGATGGGGCTGGCACCCGCGCCGAGCCGTCCATTGCAGGAATTGACTGCGGTCGTTCACCCGGCCGACTTGCCTAATCTGATGGCCCCGGGAGAGCTTGCATCAGGCGCCGACTATGACGCTGAGATCCGCATCAGGCGAACTGGCGGACATATCCGCTGGATTGCTCTTCGGGGACGGGACGAATTGCGCGACGGTCGTGCACAGCGAATAGGAGTCGCCGCGGATCTCACCGATCGGCGCATAACCATTCTGCTGCGGGCTGCGGCGAAGAAGCGAGAGCGGGCTATGCTTGAACAGCGCCATAGGCTCAACAATCTGTTTCCGGTGATCACGGCGCTTGTGAATATGGTTGGTGCCCCCGACAATGATATCGCCAGCTATAAGCAGACACTGATCGAAAAGATCGGCGCACTCCAGGCGACGCATCTGCTTCTTTCACGCGATGGCAGCCTGTCGGCTTCCCTGCGTGACCTCATCGTTCAGGAATTGCAGCCCTATATGGGGACGCATGACATTTCGATCAGTGGACCCGAAATAAAAATGGCTGAGGGTTCGGCTGAGAGCTTCGCAATGATCGTTCACGAGCTTACGACCAATTCCGTGAAGCATGGGGCTCTCGGCACTCCGGCAGGACGGATCGAGGTCGTGTGGCAATTCGTGGCCCAGGAGCCCGGCGCCGACATAGTGTTTGAATGGTCGGAATCGGGAGAGCGCCGGGTCTCCACCTCGGCTCGGCGTGGTTTTGGGTCGTTGATTATCGGAGCCGGCGGTGAGCCTATCGTGGGCCACTCTTCCAAGCTTGAGATGCTGGATCACGGACTGAAATATTCGGTCCGGCTGCCGCCAAAAGCAATCGGCGCTAGTTGATGTCCCTGGCGGCCCATGTCTTCAGCAAAACCGCGGCTTCCGTTCGATTTCGTGCCCCAAGTTCGCGCAGGACGGCAGCCGCATGAATCTTCGTCGTCGCTTCTGCAATTTCAAGAGAGCGGGCAATCTCTTTGTTCGAGTAACCTTCAGCCATCAACCTGAGGACTTCCTTCTGTCTGGACGTAAGCCTGCCCAGATTGTTGACGCTGATGGTCCTGTGGGGCATTTGCGTGGGAGCCTCGGATGGAAGGCGCACCGACGCCTTGGACCTTTGTGAAAGAAGTGCCGGAACGTAAATGCGGCCAGCCAGGATTTCGTTCACCGCCAGGACCACCTCCTCGTCCGTTTGGGACTTTACGATATAGCCATGAAGTCCAATCGAGAGGGCAGTTAGAATCTCGGCGCGTGAATCGGTCCCTGAGACAATTGCAAACCGTGTGTCGGGATGAGCCGGTAAGACGTCGCGAAGGTCGTCCTGACCGGACAGTCCCGGCATGTTCAGGTCGATGATGGCGAGATCAACAGGCGCCTGATCTTCAAGCAAGCTTATGACGGTATCAAAACACGCCGCTTCGAATATTTCCAAGTCTGGAATGCCGGCCATCAAAGCCAGTCGCAGCCCACGACGATACAAGCCGTGATCATCGGCGATGATAATACGATACATGAACCACCCACCTTTTGGCAGCCCGCATGTGTCCCTAGCTGCCGAAACCTCCCTTTGGATGGACTGTACGGTGACCCAACACAGATCAGCCGCCCGCTGATCCCCCGTATGTCGACGCTCGCCGCCGCCCATCGGCACATTTCAACCTTCTAATATAGCTTACAATCGCACACATTTCAGGGCCAGATGTTGAAGTGTTTTTTTCGTACGAACGGTAGCGATGCCCTTCCGAGCAGGTCGTTGCCGGCGCCGGACATGTGAACAGTTCCCAGCTCTGATCGCCCTGCCGCCCCCATGCCCTGCCAACTGGAATATTGAATCAAAAGGCCGGGAAAGTGCCATTCAAATGCACGACGACGCCTTCTTAAGCGCCACTTACCATCGCTGCACTCCGGAGAGGCAAAACCAACACTGGCGTACCTTCCGGCCGGGTGGGTTGGACCCATCACACCGCGACAGTCGTATCAATAGGAGGACGAGATGAAAGCGGTCATTCAGTGCGGTGGAATGGGAACACGCCTTCGGCCTTTCACTTCCATATTGCCCAAGCCTCTCATGCCGATCGGTGCTCGACCGGTTCTTGAATTGCTTTTGAAGTGGCTGCGGCGGAACGGCATTCAGGAAGTCTACGTCACGACCGGCTATCTGGGGCACTTGATCCGCACCGTATGCGGGGACGGATCCCAGTGGAATCTAAGGATACGCTACACCCAGGAACTGGAACCTCTCGGCACCATTGGCCCGCTCTCCCTGATCAGGGAGGAACTGGACGAGCCGTTCATTGTTCTCAATGGGGACGTACTTACCGATCTCAGTCTCAGCCGGTTTGTGGCATCACACCGCACACACACGGATCCAGTCACCATAGCCACCGCATCCCGCGTCATCAAGATGGACTTCGGCGTCATCGACGAGGTCGACAATACCGTTCAAGTATTTCGTGAAAAACCGACGCTATCCCATCTGGTAAGCATGGGAATATATTGCATGAATCCAGACGTTTTTCGTTTTATACCTGACGGCATCGCCTTCGGATTCGACGATCTCATGCTGCAGATGATGCAAAACGGCACGAATGTGCACGTCTACAAACATGACGGGCTTTGGCTGGATATCGGACGCGTTGAAGATTTTCAAAACGCACAAACCATTGCCTGGGAAGAGCAGTCCGCATCGATCGAGGTCTCGGCAGCGGCCGCTTGAGGGCTGAACGCTCGACCACGCCAACATGAGGAGGTCGTAATGCTCTTGGTCAGCGCTCCTATTCTTGGCTTTCCGGAAAAGGCGGCCTTGGCCAAAGTTGTCGACAGTGGGTGGCTGACGATGGGGGACCAGGTACGAGCCTTTGAAGAGGCCTTCGCGGCCGTGCATGATGCGGTCGATTGCGTTGCCGTCAGCTCTTGCACCGCCGCCCTGCATCTCATTCTCCATGCACTTGGGATCGGTCCCGGAGACGAAGTTCTGGTTCCCTCGCTGACCTTCGTGGCGACCGCGAATGCAGTGCTCTACGTAGGAGCAACACCGGTATTCGTCGACATAGAGTCGGCCGAAGTGCCACTGATGTCCCTAAGCGACGCGGAAGCCAAGTGCACCGGACGCACCAAGGCCGTCATTCTCGTCCACTTTGCCGGCTACCTCGCCGACCGGGAAGAATGGCAGAGATTTGCCCGTGTGCGAGGACTGCATATCGTCGAGGATGCCGCGCATGCTCCCGGCCTTAAGGAGGTGGGGACTTATGGTGCGGCCGCGGCCTTTAGCTTCTACGGCAACAAGAACATGACCACCGCGGAAGGTGGGGCCGTAATCGCCCGGGATGCACAGCTCCGTGAAGCGATCCGCCAGGCTCGCGGACATGGGATGACCAGCGGCACACATCAGCGGCTGAACAGCCGCACGCCGCAATACGATGTGACGATGCTCGGTTTCAATTATCGCATGGATGAATTGCGCGCCGCTATTGGCTTGGTCCAGCTTCAGAACCTGCAGGAATGGAATGAAATCCGGCGCATATTGGTCGTCCTCTATCGACGTCTGATCGCAGACTATTGCTCGGCTGTGACAGTTCCGTTCTGCAAACCGCGGACCTCGGCCTATCACATCATGCCTGTCCTCCTGCCACATGACGTCGACCGGCAAACGGTGATCGACCATCTGCGAACGAAGGGAATACAGACCACAATCCACTATACGCCCGTGCACCAGATGACGCTCTATCGCCAAATGTTCACTGAAATCCATCTGCCGAAGACCGAGGATTTCGCGCAGCGGGAGTTGACGATTCCACTACACCCGCAAATTACGGCAAGTGCGATCGAGTCGGTGGTTGTTGCGTTGGCCACCGCGATTGAAAGCAGCGGGCGCGCGGGAGCCGCGGCATGAACGCACTCGACGTGACGATGCATCGGCCCGCCGTAGCTGGCACCAGCCATGGAATTGCCAGGCGCGCGATGGATATCATCCTCGCCGCAGCAGCGGGAATGGCACTCGCTCCGCTGATGCTACTGATTGCTGTTGCACTCTTTGTCGAGGGTGGTTGGCCCGTGCTTTTCGCACAGACGCGCCTGGGTGCCGGCGCAAAACCATTTCGCATGTACAAGTTCCGCAAATTCAAGACAACAGCTGATCCTTTCGGCCTTGCGCTGACCATGAACGATGACAGCCGCATGACGCGGATAGGCCGTTTTCTCGCGGCAACGAAACTTGATGAGTTGCCGCAACTGTGGAACGTTTTTACGGGAGACATGGCAATTGTCGGCCCGCGGCCGGAAAGCCTTGCCTTCGCCGATTGTTTCCGCGGCGGCAATGAAGCCGTCCTGCAGTGGAAGCCCGGCCTGCTCGGCCCGACCCAGGTTCTCTTCCGTCACGAAGCCTGTTTTTACCCGCCATCCCTTGATCCGCTCCTGTTTTATCGAGAGGTCCTGTTCCCGGCCAAGGCAACGATCGACCTCGCCTATTATCCGCGGCGCACGATTGCATCGGACCTCGTCTGGATAATGCGAGGCTTCAGGGCGGTTTTCGGCGTGTCCCTGCCTCCCGCGGCAAGTGGATAGAGTTGGAAAGTGAGGAGAGTTTGGCATGAATGGATCGTTGTTCGTTCGCCAGTTTGTCAGCTCACACGATCAAAGGAGTGCGCAGTCGTGAGCTATCACGGCAGGAAGGTCCTGGTCACGGGTGCGGATGGATTTATCGGATCCCACCTCACGGAAGCGCTGGTGCACGAAGGCGCCGATGTCACGGCACTGGCCCTCTACAACTCGTTCGACAGCCATGGCTGGCTGGACGATTTACCCGACCACGTTCGAAGCCAGCTGCAATGCATTCGTGGGGATGTTCGTGACAGCGCGTTCATCAACCGGATCGTGCGCGGCCAGGCGGCGGTGTTTCATCTGGCTGCGCTGATTGCGATTCCCTACTCCTACGCGGCTGCCCAATCCTATGTGGAAACCAATGTGCTGGGCACCGTGAATGTCCTCGAAGCGGCACGCCACTGGGAAACCGAACGCATTGTGCATACGTCCACGAGCGAGGTTTATGGCACCGCTCTGACCATGCCGATCGACGAATCCCACCCACTGCAGGGACAGTCCCCCTACTCTGCATCCAAGATCGGCGCAGACATGATGGCGGCGTCCTATGCCAGGTCCTTCGATGTGCCGGTGGTCATCCTGCGACCGTTCAATACATACGGGCCGCGCCAGAGCGAGCGGGCCATCGTGCCGACCATCATAAGGCAGGCTCTGGACGAGAACTGTCCGGCGATCATGGTCGGCGACACCAGCCCTATCCGCGACCTTACCTTTGTGGAGGACACTGCTGCGGCATTTGTGGCGGCAGGGGCGGCCGAGCTTGAATTTGGCCATGCCTACAATGCAGGCAGCCAGCGCGCCGTCAGTGTCTCGGACGTTTTGGAGTTGGTGCTCGAGTTGAGTGGCACCAGGAAACCAGTTCGTCGAGATGAAAGCCGGATGCGGCCGCAAAACTCCGAGGTTCGCGCGTTGCTCGCCGATTCCTCGAACCTTGAAAGTAAAGTCGGATGGCGGGCACATACGAGCTTGCGTGATGGTCTGGAAAAGACCATCGAGTGGTGGCGCTCGCGCCTCAGCGAAGGCCGCGTCCGACGCGAAATGAGCTACATGACATGACCTTTCCGCGGCTCATACCAGCTTTGCTGTTGATGGCCGCTCTGCTGGCGCTGCACACAGCCGGAAACCGGCCGAGCGGTGCGGCAGGCACGGAGCCGGCAATGGATCTGCCCGCTTATCTGAAACCTGCAACTGATCCGGCGACAGGGATCCGCTTTACTCGGATCACTCAGCCCGGAGCGCTTGGCAGCGGAATTGTCTGCGGCAAAATATATTGCAGTCATCGCTACTCGAGCGCGCAAGCCTGGAATGCGGATCAGAGCCTCCTCGTCCTCATGAACGGCTGCAACGGCATGTGTTTCCTCGACGGGAAAACCTACCTCCCTTTGTTTCATCGCAACAAGTCGGGTGAGTGCGAATGGCGCCCTCGAAACGCGGAGATGATGATCTGTGTCGATGGTCAAAAGATATCGACCTGGGCGCCCCGCACCAATCGTGAGGACATAGTGTATGCCGCAACGAAATATCGGGATCTCGAATTCGGCCCGTCCAAGGGAAATCCTAGTCGTGACGGCAACCGCATTGCCGTACGCGCGACCCGCAATGATGGAGCTGCTGTCGTCTTCGCATACGACATCGACCGGCGTCTGAAATACCCGGACATCGATCTCGCCCAGGTTGCCGGAACGACCAGCTCCTGCACCATTTCTCCGCTCGGAGAGAACATCCTGTGTTTCCAAAATCTGGTCGACGGCACCGAACAGCGAGCCATTTTCGCAGGCCACGGGACCCTGCGCCAAACGTGGAAGGATCATCATCGGCCCGGCCATGGCGATTTGACTCTCGATGCGGATGGCAGCGAAATTTACGTCGGAACCAGCAAATCCGCTCCGGACAAATATCAGGTGATCAAGCGTCGGTTGTCCGATGGAAAGGTCACGTCGCTCACGAAGTACGGTGAGGCCGAGCATACGTCGCTGCGTGCTTTGGACAGGCCCGAATGGGCGTTTATAAGTTACGGGGGCAATCCCGATGAGGTTCGGAGCCACCCGGACTGGGCGCCATACACGCGCGAAGTGATCGCGCTGCGTGTCGACGGTCGTCAGGAGGTGCGACGCATCGTGCAGACGCGAAACGCTCCGTTCGACTATTGGAGCGAGACACATGCCTCACCCTCCCCTGATGGGTCGCAAGTGATCTGGTCGAGCAATTGGGGGGTGCCTGGTGGGCCGGTCTACGAATTCGTCGCCCATCTCGATTGGCCGCAGCAGCCGGGCCTGAATTAAAGGGAGATTGCCATCGATGGCCTTCGTTAGCCGAATTTTCTTTGCAGCCCTTGCCGGTTGCCTGGCCCTGGATATCGCAGCCGCGGCTGAAGCGCCGGTGGCCTATAAGCTGTCGCCCGGCGATACGGTGGAGATAGGAATAGCCTCCATAGCGGAGCGAACGCAACGCGCGATCGTGCAAATGGATGGCTCGATCGCGCTGCCCGAGTTCGGGATGATCCCGGTTGGCGGGCTGACGCCGGCAGAATTGCAGACGCGCATGGAGGCGGTGCTGCCAACCAAGATAGTCCATCAGCGCCTACCTGATGGACGGGAGCAAATGATCGTCATCAAGCCGAGCGACGTCACGGCCGTGATCGCGGAGTACCGTCCGATCTATGTGACTGGCGATGTGCTGACACCAGGGCAGCAGACTTACCGGCCACTCATGACTGTCCGACAGGCAATTGCCGTCGCCGGCGGTTTTAGTCTCCTGCGGTCTCGGGCAAGCCAAAGCGGACCTGATCCCGTTGATCTGCGACGCGACTACGAGTCGATCTGGGGGGACTACATCAGGGACTACTTTCATGGCGCGCGCATCCGCGCCGAACTTCAGAACCAGGCAGAATTTGACATGCAACCGCCGCAAGGCTCGCCCCTGTCGAATGCATTGATATCGGCGGTCGCGCAGGCGGAAGCGGAGGGCCTCAAGATTTCGCTGAACAATTTTCAGCAGGAGCAAAGCTATCTCGACAAGACCGCCAAGGATGCCGAGGCTCAGGTCGAGGTTCTGCTCAAGCGCGAGCAGACGGAAGCGGCCGCGGTGAAACAGGATGAGGACGATCTTGCGCGGGTCACCAAATCGTTCGAATCGGGCAACCTGACCAACAGCAGGCTCGCCGACGTCAGGCGTGCCGTGCTGATGTCGTCGAGCCGGGCGCTCGAGACCTCAGTCGAACTGATGAGAACGCGGCGCCAGCAGGAAGACTCCGTCAGGCAGCAGGAACGCAATGAAAATCAAAGAAGGATCGGCCTTCTGAACGAATTGAGGGACACCGACCTTCGCCTCGCCGAGACCACTGCAAGGCTCCACGCAGCCAGCCAGAAGCTTCAGCCATCAGGGGCGTCCGCGCTTCCACTGCCCGTCGCCGGCGAAACCTTTCAGGCGCGGATCACAATAACCGGCGGGGCCGGCGACGCGTCAAGAGGTCGACCGGTCGACCAGGACACCGAGGTTGCGCCTGGAGACACCATCGAGGTGAGGTTCAGCAGCGAACTGCAGAGCGCGGCGATCCAGTAGTTGCGCGGACGTGAACCGAGCCGGGAACGACGTTGCTGATGGCTCGCCCATGGCATGAAGACCGGGCGCCTGAGAAATCAACATTGGGAAATCAAGAAAGCGGGTTTGCCGTGATTGGTGAAATAGATGTCGCCAGCGCCTACAGCACCGGCCGCACCGACTTCATGGGGCTGAAGTTGGTTGTCGCGCCCGGCGTGCTCGTCCCTCGCCCGGAGACGGAACTGCTCGGCAGCACCGCCCTCAATGTGCTTCGTGAACTTAACAGGCCGGTACCGCGTGTCGTGGACATGTGCTGCGGGGCGGGCAATCTCGCCTGCGCCATTGGATACAAGGTCCCCACCGCGCGCGTCTGGGCGAGCGATCTTACTGACAGCTGCGTCGAAACCACCTGCCGGAACGTTGCCCATCTTGGCCTGGCCGGACGTATTTCGGTGCTACAGGGCGACCTCTTCAATTCCTTCTCGGGTCTGGAGCTCGAAGGTACGATCGATCTGGTCGTCTGCAACCCGCCTTACATCTCGGAGAAGCGGCTCGAAAACGACCGCGCGCATCTGATGGAACTTGAACCCCGTGAGGCGTTCGCTGCCGGGCCTTACGGCCTGAGCATTCATATGCGGGTGATCAAGGAGGCGCAGCATTATCTGCGGCAAGGTGGCATGCTGCTTTTCGAGGTCGGGCTTGGCCAGGACCGGCAGGTCATGAGTTTGGTTGAGCGTTCCAAAGCCTATGAGAGCATTCGCACGGTTGCGAACAAAGCCGGTGAAGCCAGGGTGGTTTGTGCACGGGCCAAAGCGCCAGCGTGAGCCGCGCCATGGGTTTGCGCGCCCGGTTGGGACGACGCCCTCAAGCCGTAGCCCGGCGATCAGTTTTCCTTGCTGACCACGTAACGTGCAATTCCCTGGATGGAATCGAAATTCTCCGGCAGAAGTTCACTGTCCTCGACAGTGATGCCGAATGTCTCCTCGACGAATCCGATAACTTCAAGCACTCCAGTCGAGTCTATGATGCCCTGATCGAGCAACGACGTTTCAACTTCCAGCGCACGCGGGTCGGCTACGTAGAAGTTTGACGCCAGAAAGGCGCGGATTTGATCGCTGTAGGTGTCAATTCTGTTGTTCGTGCTCAGCATTGAATTGGCCTCCGATCCAAATAATTTCCGTAAATTGCTTTATGACAGCGCCATTTTCTTGAGCTTGCCCGTGTCCGTCATCGGCAGACTGGACACAATTTGGATGGACTTCGGAATCATGAAGTTTTCCAATCGCTTCTGACATTCCATCCGCAGCTGCTTTTCGCCCATGATCGTTCCTTGCTCCATGACGACAAACGCTTTCACTGCTTGCCCCAGCAGGTCATCAGGTACTCCGACAACCGCGGCTTCCCGTACTCCCGGGATTTCCATCAGCACGTTTTCGACTTCCCTAGGCGCCACCTTTTCTCCCCGCGATTTTATGATCTCATCGCTGCGGCCGACAAAATAGAGGTAGCCTTCCTCGTCCATTCGGCAGTAGTCGCCGGTGTACAGAACCTGCTCGCCGGGCAAAGGACCTGGCTTGAGCTTCTTCGCGGTAGCCTCCGGCTTACCCCAGTAGCCCTTCATGACCGTTGCCCCGCGGATGACCAACTGGCCGACGACATTGGGACCAACCCTTCGGTCATCCTCATCGACAATCCACATTTCGGTGTTCGGGATGGCGATCCCCACGCTCAACGGTTTTCGGGCAAGATCGTCCGGCGGAAGATAGGTGCAGCGTTTGCATTCGGTCAGGCCGTACATCGAATAGATGCGGGCGGCGGCAAACAGTTCCTGGAGCAGGCGAATGTGCTTAAGCGGCAGGGCTGCCGCCGTATTCGTGACATACCTTATGCTTGCAAAATCATTTGCCTTCAGCGTCCTGAGATCCGACAGCGCGGCAAAGATGGTCGGCACGCCGGGAAAGCCTGTAACTCTCTCCCTTTCGATGATCGCAAGTATCTGTGCGGGGAAGGCAAACGAGCGCTCGAGGACCAACCGCGCCCCGGTACGGAATGCCATTATCATCTGATAGAGGCCGTAGTCGAAGGCCAGGGGCAAGACATTGAGGATCACGTCGTCTTCGCCAAGCTCAAGGTACGAGGCGATAGACGTGCAGGCTGTCATCATGTTCCTGTGTGTCAGCATCACGCCTTTGGGTTCGCCGGTCGAGCCCGACGTGTAGATGATGGCTGCGAGATCGATATCGATGCGGCGGCGGGGCGGCGCTTTGCCGTGGCCGGCAGCCGCCTCATCCCAGCGCACGGCATGCGGCAATCCCCGGAGCTCGGCGTCGTCCACCTGACCGGAGACGATGAGCCGCCGCAGCGACGGACAGTTACGCGCCGGCTCAGCAAAGACCGGCTGCAAATGTTTGTCGGTGATCAATGCTGCCGGAAGGCAATCGTTGAGCAAATACCCCAGCTTGTCGCTCTTGGTGAGCGGATTGACGACGCACACAACGGCGCTCGCCTTGAGAACCGCCCAGAAGCTGACCACGGTCTCGACGGTGTTGTCGGCGAAGATCATAACGCGGTCACCGGGGGCGACCCCGGACGTGACGAGATGACGGGCGACCGCGCTGGAGCGTGTCTCAAGCTCGTCATAGGTGAGCCGGTGCTCGCCGCACACCAGCGCTATCTTGTCGCCGAGCCGTTCGGCCGAATGGCTGAGGTAATCGTCCAGCAGAGGTACGGCGCCATGCATCATACCAGCACCTCTTCCCTGTGCAGGTGATCGACGTCTATCCTGAGGTCGACCGCATGCGCGCTCGATGGGCGGCTAGCGACAAACTGCTGATGGAGGAGCTGCGTCGACAGCACGCCGACCAACGCCATGTTGTCCGAGTTGGACAGATCCCCATCGCCGGTCTTGGCAGCGCATTTGTCCAGCAGGCGCGCGACCGAGTTCGGATCAAAGACATTCGCCGCGCGCAGGGCAGTCTCGGAGAGTGCTTCGCGGACATAGGCGGGTGCGCCATCGCCCGTGAAGCAAAGTGCGTTGGGCGCCCGGTAGGGTTGCTTCTTGCGGGCCACGACTTCCGCGGGCACGATCGATTTCGCCACACGCTTCAGCACGTGTTTCTCATCCAGAATGCGCAGCTTGTAGTCGGGCGGGAGCGAATTCGCCAACGCCACGAGCCTGTCGTCCAGGAACGGGAAGCGCCCCTCGACAGAATGGGCCATCAGCATCCTGTCACCCTGCGAGGAGAGCAGGTAGCCCGACATCAGCGTCCTGATCTCAAGATACTGGTCCTGCGCGAGAGGACCCCATCGTGGAAACTCTTCGGGCAGGTGGCCAAGCAGGTCCGCCACCACGTCGTGACGCGCCGCTTCGGCATGCATGTCGGCCGAGAACAGCCGTTTGATGGCGCTGGTGGTGCGCCAGCGGGTGTCATGCGCGAAGCCGGGCGCGCCAAATGCATGGATACCGTGTCCGAAGAACTGGCGCGCCATCGCCTGCTGCTTGACGGGCGACCGGCTCAGATAGGGGTAGAGCCGTTCCAGCAGTCGCGCGCGTCGGGCGGATGCGGGCTGCCGCCCCCAGAAACGGCGGACCTTGCCTTCACGGAACAGGTCGTAGCCGGCAAACATCTCGTCGGCGCCCTCGCCGGTCAGGACGACCTTGATGCCATGTTCGCGCACCAGCCTCGAGAGAAGGAACAACGGCGCCGGCGCGGTCCTGAGAATCGGACACTCGGCGTGACGGATCACATCTGGGAAAACCTCGGCAATATCACCGCGCGAAACCATCACCTCGTGGTGCTCGCCGCCGCTCGCACTTGCAACCAGCCGCTGGTAACGGGTTTCATCATATTCGGCGTCAGCAAAACGCAACGAGAAGGTCTGGAATGGCGCGCCGGCGAAGCGCCTACCGAGCATGGCGACAAGTGAGCTGTCGAGCCCGCCGGAAAGGTAGCAGCCAACCGGCACATCCGCCTTGACCATTCTAAGCGCCGTCGCGGCCTGCAAGGCGCTACGCACTTCGTCCACCGCATCGTCCAGTGAGCCGGTGAAGGTGCCATGGGCCTGGTCCGCGATCTCGGGATAGCAAGGTTTCCAGAAAGCGTGCTCACGAACGCTGCCATTGTCGTAGATGCGTACATGGCCGGGGGTAAGTTCCTTCACTCCCTGAAATACGCCTTGCGGCGGTACGACCGTCCACAGCGTGAAAGTCTGGTCTATCCCCGCCGGATCGAAGGCCCGCGGTATCGCCGGGTCGGCTGCGAAAATGGCCTTCACTTCGCTGGCGAAGTGAAGGCGGCCAGCATGTTCGCACAAATGCAGCGGGCAGATGCCGAACCGGTCGCGCGACAGGACGAGGCGGCCTGTCAGCGAATCCCAGATGGCGAGTGCCCACTGCCCGTTTAGCCTCTCGAACGCGGCCACGCCCCAGGCGCGGTAGGCGTGCACGATGACCTCGGTATCGCTGCGGGTGCGGAAACGATGCCCCAGCGCCGTGAGTTGTTCACGCAGCTCGATGTAGTTGAAGATCTCGCCGTTGAACACGATCCAGGTGGTATCGCCGGTGTCGGCGAGGGGCTGCTGTCCGGTCGAGAGATCGATGACCGACAGACGGGTATGCGCCAGCCCCGCCCGCCTGTCGCGGTAAACGCCGCTCTCGTCCGGGCCTCGATGGGAGAGCGCGGCTGCCATTCGTAGAAGCGCGGCTCGTGAAGGAGGCTCCGCAGCCGCGTTCAGCGCCACAATTCCGGCGATACCGCACATGGGTCAATCCCTGTCCATCGCAGCGGACAGCTGCGGCCGTGCGTGAAGGTAGCGGGCGGCGCGGCGTTTGCTGACGATATCCTTATAGACCTTCTCGACCTGCTCGGCCGTCAGGCCGGCGGCGGCGGCAACCACGCCGGCCGAAATTCCGTGATTCATGCCGTAGAGGCACAAATCCATCAGCTGATAGGGCAAGGCGAAGTAGAACTCCTCCTGGGTTTGCGCCATGGAAAACGTGTCCGTGGTCGGCGGCCTCATTCGGACCTCCTCGTCAATCCCGAGATATTCCGCCAGCTGATAAACCTGGGTCTTGTAGAGATGGACGATCGGCATCACGTCGGCGACGCCGTCGCCCTGCTTGACGAAGAAGCCTTGGTCATATTCGAGCCGGTTTGGCGTGCCTGCCACTGCATAGTTGAGGCGGTCCGCATGATAGTATTCAGTCATCTTGCGAACCCGCTGCTTGTAGTTGGTTGCAGCGACGATCTGCAGGTAAGCCGCCGGCGAAAGACGCACGGTGTCGATCTTTCCGTCCGGATCCTCGACGGTGAGGCGCGTGATATTAAGGCCGCTGCTCTCCAGCACCGATGCCATGACCAGCTTGCATTTCCAGCCTTCGCCATATCCAGGGACGGCAGTTCGGATGGCCTCCATCTGTCGGGCGTAGGCACCGATGCCCTCGAGCGCCGGCTGGATATCTTCAAGGATTGTGTCGATGCCAAGCTGCCCGGCGACGCTGCGGCCAAGCCTCAGCGAGTCGCCGGATGAATCGCGCTCCGGCATGAACAGGCCCAGTACCTTGTCCCTGCCGAACGCGCGTGCGCAGACCGTTGCGACGACCGAACTGTCGATGCCTCCGGAGAGCCCGACAACCACTCCGCGGCGCCGTTGTGTGCCGAGAACCTGTTCGCGCAAGGTCTCGACGATGCGATCGATCTCCAGCCGGGCATCGAGCGCCAGCACACCGCTGCTGAATTCCCCGATCAGGTCGATGACACTGCCTCCCGTTTCTGTGACTCGATTGAAGAGTAGGTCTCAGTCACAGCGTTTTCGATGAGCGGGCGATTGATGGTCAGATGAGGCTCCACGACCATGTCGATGTGAGTGCCGGCGATCGGAATGACGTCCAGATGGACGAATGCCCGATCCCACCCAAGTGCAAGCGGCATTCCGGGCCGCGCGCAACGGAACAAGGTGCCGGTGATCGGCAGTATCGGCCTGGGTTCTGTGAGCCACTGGAAGAAGGCGCGCGCGCGCAGAACTTCCTGCAGTTCCAGTTTGGTTCTGAAGCTCGTCGGGTTGAACTGACCCTCGGCATAGCGATCGAGGAAGCTGGCAAGCCGGGATTCGCAGTGCATTTTGACCGCGACCTTGGCAAGCGCGCGGCATGCCACTCGACTAGCCGATATACGATTGGTTCGGATCCGGTGAAATGTCCGGGTAATCGTCTCCCAACGCTTGCTGCGTTCGCCAACCAGGCTGGTATCCAGAATGCCCGTGAACGCTACCGCTCGCCCTTGATCAAGCAGACGCGCGGCAACCTCAAAAGCAACCGCTCCTCCGAGCGAGTGACCAAGCAGGCGAACACAGCCGGTCGGCTGTACGCGGTTGATATGATCGATTGCAGCTTCGACCATTGCGGCGACGGTGTTCTGACCTTGCAGGATCATGCCCAGGGCCGGATATCTGATGGGAGACACCCTGGCGACCTTGCTTATTGCCGATGCGAACGAAGCAAGGCTCGGACCATAGCCGACCGACCCGGGGAAAAGGAAAAGCAGCGGAGGCTCGTGTTTCCAAGCGGGCGCGTGCTCGCCGCCTCCTTGAGCAGAAATGACCGCTGCAACCATCTCATCGAAGCTCATTCCAACCGTGAAGGCTTCCAATCCGAGCTCCTGCCCGATCGCGCTTTCGATTTCCATGACGCAGTGCAGCAGCTTCAGCGAATCTCCCCCCGCTTCATCCCAACAGCCCAGGGCGACCCGCGTCTTGAGGACCTTGGTCCAGGCACGCCGTACGATCTGATGAGCAGGAACTTCATGTCCCGCATGGGGTATTTGCGGTGGGGGCGTGGTTTCCCGAACCGAAAGGTCAATTGCAGCCAGCGTTGTCATATCGATCTTTCCGCTGGGCAGTCGCGGTATCTCGGCGCTTGCATGGAGTCGCAACGGGCAAAGCGCCGGCGGCAATTTTGTCCTGGCAAGTTGGCGCAGCTCGTCGCAAAAACTGGCTCCCGCTCCGCTGTGCGGTACGGCGAATGCAACCAGTTCATTCGCCGGGGTGACGATAACCACGGCATCCTTCACCGACGGCGCGCCACGCAGCACCCGTTCGAGTTCGGCCGGCTCAACGCGCCGCCCATTGACCTTTATCTGGCGCCCTTTGCGGCCTATGATCCGCAGCAGGCCGTCACTCCCGATTTGCACAAGATCGCCCGTCGCAAAGATGCGAAGCGTCTGGTCGTCGGGGTCTACTTCAAACGGAACAACGGCCCCGTTTTCCCAATGTCCAAGCGCGACATACGGGCTTCTGATCAACAGTTCTCCGATCTTGCCGGGCTGAACCGGGTAACCCTCTTCATCGACCACTGCGAAGCTGATTCCCGGAAGCAGCCAGCCGACGGGAGCCGAAGAATCGAATTCCGGCCAATCGTGCGGCAAGAACCACTGCGATCCCGTCGTTTCCGTCGATGAATAGCCGATCTGCACCAGGCAATTTGGCGGGACAGCCTTGCGCACGAGGCGGATGTCGGCCGAAGATACCTTCTCGCCTCCAATTCGGGCAACTCTGAGCGAACCAAAGGCGTCCGCGGGTTCATCCGCCAAGAGAGCGCGAAGCAATGCCGGCACCAGATAGGTGATCGTCACGCCTTCGGATTGCATGCGGCCGCGAACCGCGCGCAGGCCGACGGCTTCAACCTCCACAAGCTGCAACGTGGCACCCGTGAGCAGAGCGGCAAGAATTTCCCGACAGCCGGCGATGGTTGCCGGGCCGGTCAGAGGCAGGAATACATCCTGTGCATTGATGTGGCACGCATCGACATATTGCTGCACTCGGCACAGCAAGTTCCGCTGGCTGTTGACAATCCCCTTGGGGCGGCCCGTGCTGCCGGAGGTATAAAGCACGATTGCCGGTGCATCGACAGAAACCACACGGTGTGCGGCTGGATGGGGCGTTGCCTGCAATGATTGCGCCATATCGATCCAGGCAACGTGCTGGGGCAGATCAAGGCCGTGGAGGCCTTTGTCGCCAATTATGGCGGAGAGCCTCGCGTCGGCGACGATTTCGTTGATGCGCGAGTCCGGATCTCGCACGTTAAGCGGCACTGACGGCCGACCGGATGCCATGCTGGCCAGCATCGCAACGGTGTACCAGACCGAGTTGGCCTGAAGTATTCCAACCGCATTTCCGTCGGGAACGACGGCTTCAATCCAGCCGGCCAATGCCTCGACCGCCCGAAAAAGCTCGGAATAGGTCAGTCGATTGGTGCCGTCGCTGGCGGCTAATTTTTCGGAATAACGCCCGGCGATCTCCCTCAGGTGATCAAAGACAGGAACGTCGGCGAAGCCAGTTCCCATCCGTTGATGCAGACGTAGAACAGGCCCGCCATGGTCAAGAGCATGATCGGGAGCTTTTAGCCATCGGCAAGGGACCACCGCTTGGTAGTCAGCCTGCACCGTTTGAATCGCCCTCGAAGATTCTAAATGCGCCAGAGACATAAGGGCCCCACGCTAGGATTGTTGCCGCTTATCGCTCCGCGGCATGATCTTTTCATCAATCATTCGGATGATGCGTGAGACGGTCTTAATCGCTTGAATTATTCGAAGATGAAGAGGCCAGCCTGCGCCCGCCCGGGCTGCGGGACTACCTTACCTTACAGAGGTGTCGGGCTGCGCGCTGCTATCCGCTTTGCCAGTACTTGAAACGAAGCAGTATGCGAACACTTCCCCTCCAAGCTCATCCGTTACACGAACCCAATTGTTTTCCCAAGTCCGCAGGGTAACCTGGCGTCCCGTTGACATAGTCGCCGCCGTGAACGGGCTGGACGCATTGACGTTACTCGCCGCGACCACGTCATCCCCCTCCATTTGTTCCACCAGGTATGTTTGCATCACTGCTCCTGACTGTGGGGCAAGGCCGGTTCAATCGCGTGTAGCTGGACAACTCCAACCGCAGGGAACGGATTTCGTTCCATGCTACAGGCAACCCTACCGCCGGAAGTCAGCCTTCAGATCGCCTGCCCTCCTGGCAGGACCGTGGCCTAGCCGCTGAACGACTGGTCAGGACTGAGCTATGCTTTGGGGGAGATGGACCTCGCCCTGCGAATCCGCATACTTCTGGAAAAGTGCAATCTTGTCGGGATACGTAATCCGGATTTCGCTGTGACAGCCCTCGCAGCGATATTTGGACGCAACCTGGAACCAGCGCCCGGGTTTCAGCAAAGCCAATCCGCAGCGAGGACATTTGAACGTCATTTCAAGAGGGCATAGATTCTGACACAGCGGCATTTCGCAAAGTCCATAAGGGATACCTAATGTTAGGCAACGACAGCCGGCCGAAATCGTTCCTGGACGCCGTTCTTTTCGTCAGGCCGATGACCAGCCCCGGACGCCGGGAGATTATTGGATTATCCGCGATGCCAGATTTACTGACGCGGGCCTGAACTCAAGCGCACCCCGATTTCCGGTGGCGTAGCGCCGTTGCAGGCGTTGACTGATGTCAGCAGCTTGCAATCCGAATGAGCAAGCCCGGAGCGAGGTGGCCTCGGGGGGACGACGGGGCCGCACGGTCGACGACACGGCCTATCCGGATGCTGAAACAACGCCGCGCGCCGACCCTGTCGAACAGCACCAGTGGAACAGGCAGGACGAAAAGCGGCGCAACAGGCGGCAATACTTAAGTGTCTCGCCTATATCGTAGCTCGGAAGCCGCGATCCCGACCGAGTTGATGGATATGGAAGCGCTGTTGAAGGGAACCGACGCATCCCTTGGCGAATGCGTCGGTTCCAGAAGTTTATGCGTGGCGGATTTCCGTTCCCAGCACCTTCAGACATTCGCGGATGAACGCAGCAAGCGCCGTCCAACCTTTGGCCGAAACCATTGTCCCGTCCACATAGGCCTCGGTCGGCGACAGGTCGATATAGGTGCCACCCGCCAGTGTCACCTCCGGCTCGCAGGCGCCGAGTGCCGCGACCTTCTTGCCGCGCACCACGCCGTCGACAGCGATCAGGATCTGCACGCCGTGGCAGATGGTGAAGATTGGCTTCTTGGCCTCGTGGAAATGGCGCACGATCGCCTGCACGCGCTTGTCGGTGCGGATGTATTCCGGGCCGCGGCCGCCCGCGCAGTAGACGGCATGATACTGATCGAGCTGCCTCTCGGCTTCCGAGAAAGTCTTGTTGATCAGCGCATAATGGCCGAGCTTTTCGGTGTAGGTCTGGTCGCCCTCGAAGTCGTGCAGCGAGGTCTTGATCAGATCTCCGGCGTTCTTGTCCGGGCATACCACGTGGATGGTGTGACCGACGGCTTCCATCGCTTGCTGATAGACAAAGATTTCGTATTCTTCGGTGAACTCACCGGTCAGCATCAGTATCTTTTTGCCTGGCATGGTTCTTCCTCTCAGTGTTTTGAGCTAGGCAAGGCGCAGACTGCGCCTGCCTTTCTGTGAAATCGGATAGGGTCAGAATGGCGAATCCGGAAAGTAATATTCCTTGGCGTTGGCCTGGGTGATCAACGGCGCGTCGAGCTTGACGGTGCCACGGACGGGTGCCTGGCCGATCAGGTTGGCGACTGTCATGTAGATCGCGGTCTTGATCATCGACGGCGGGTATGGCGTCTCGACCGGCGTCATGGCGTCGCCGTCGATCACTTTCTTGACGATGTCCTTCATGCCGTTGCCACCGAGCGCAAGCTTGATGTCGGTCCGCCCCGACTGCTTGACCGCCTCGAGCACGCCAAGCAGCATGTCGTCGTCATTGGCCCACACCGCATCGATATGCGGGTACTTGGCCAGATAGTCCTGCATCAGCTTGAAGGCTTCGTCGCTGTTCCAATGCGCGTACTGGATGTCGAGGACTTTCAGATCAGTGCCTTTGATCGTGTCCTGGAAGCCCTTGATGCGCTCGTCGTCGATGACGGTCGGAATGCCGCGCAACACAACGACGTCGCCCTTGCCGCCAAGCTTGTCGATCATGAACTTGGCGGTGTTGGTGCCAACCGCGATATTGTCGCCGGCGAGGTAGAGATCCTGGACGGAGGCGTCAGTCAGACCCCGATCGACGACGGTGATGAACGTGCCCATGTCCTTGATAGCGTTGACCGGCTGGGTCAGCTCTTCCGAGCTGTAAGGCAGGATCACCAGAGCATCCAGCTTGCGGCTGGCCGACAGGTCCTCAAGCGCGCTGACCTGCTCCGCCGCGGACGGCGACGTCTTCACGACCACTTCGACGTTCGGGAACGCGGCGTTGATTTCCTTGGCCGCCGCTTGTGCGTGGTAGACGATGCCCGCTGTCCAACCGTGGTCAGCGGCCGGTATCGACACCGCGATGACCTTCTTGTCTTGCGCCATGGCCTGGCCGGCCAGCAGCAGCGCGCCAAGTGTCGCTGCCGCAATCCATTTTCTACTGAACATTGTCTTCTCCCTTGGACCTACAAGAACGTTAATCCGCGTGGTCCGGACGCGGCGCTATTTCGAATTCGAAAACCGCTGGATGAGCATGGCGATGATGATGATGACGCCTTGAACAGCGGCAACGAGGTATTCGGAGACGAAGTCCGAGAGCACCATGAGATTGGCGATGAGTTCCAGGATGACGGCGCCGGCGACTGTCCCCCACACATGGCCCTTGCCGCCGCGCAATGCGGTGCCGCCAATCACCACGGCGGTGATGACCTGCAGTTCCCAAAGCTGTCCGGTTGTCGGCGTTGCGGCGCCCAGGCGCGGCACGTAGCAGATCGCGGCAATCGCCACACAGACACCCTGGACGATATAGGCCACGGTCCGTGTCCTGATCACCGAGATGCCGGAATAACGGGCGACATCCTCATTGGCGCCGACCGCCGCACATTTGCGCCCATATTTCATCTTGTAAAGGATGAAGGATGCGACCGCGGCGACTGCGACGGATATGAGGATTGGAACCGGGATCCCGCCGACCGTGCCGAAATAGACAGGCCGGTAGGCCTCGCGCAACGACCTGTCGATCGGTATCGTGCCGCCATCGGTCAGATAGGTTATCAGCGCCCGGAAAATCCCCATCGTGCCCAGCGTGGCGATAAACGGTTCGATCCTGCCGACCGTGACGATGAGCCCGTTGGCAAGCCCGCACAGGAGGCCGACCAGGATCGCAACCGCCATACCTGTCTCTTATACAC
>NZ_RZPB01000240.1:0-7699 GCF_003998535.1 Mesorhizobium sp. M7A.F.Ca.AU.002.02.1.1
GCCTTTCCGCACGGCCTTTGACGTCGGCGAAGAAGCGCTGCCCCGCCGCGAGATCGGCATGGGCGGCGAAAATGACCTCCGCTGTCTCCGCCGCCAGTTGGCGTCCTGCCTCCGAGGCGCCGGCCTGCACGATGACCGGCCAGCCCTGGATTGGCCGCGCGATGTTGAGTGGGCCGCGCACCGAGAGATGCTCACCCTTATGGTCGAGCACATGCAGCCTGGCCGGGTCGAAATAGAACCCGCTTTCGGCGTCGCGGATGAAGGCATCGTCGGCAAAGCTGTCCCACAGGCCGGTGACGACATCGTAGAATTCCCGGGCCCGCCGGTAGCGCTCGTCATGCTCGACATGCTCGTCGAGGCCGAAATTGAGCGCCGCATCCGGATTGGACGTGGTGACGATGTTCCAGCCGGCGCGTCCGCCGCTGATATGGTCGAGCGAGGCGAAGCGGCGGGCAACATGATAGGGCGCGTCGAACGTCGTCGATGCGGTGGCGACCAGCCCGATATGGTCGGTGACGGCGGCGAGCGCCGACAAAAGCGTGAACGGCTCGAACGAGGTGACCGTGTGGCTGCGCCGCAGCGCCTCGATCGGCATGTTGAGAACGGCCAGATGGTCGGCCATGAAGAAGGCGTCGAACTTCGCCGCCTCCAAGGTCTGGGCGAAGCGCTTCAGATGCGCGAAATTGAAATTGGCGTCGGCATAGGCGCCCGGATAGCGCCAGGCGCCGGTATGCAGGCTGACGGGGCGCATGAAGGCGCCGAGGTGCAATTGTTTTTGTGTCATGAAAGTCGTTTCGACCGATCGATACAGTCGAGCACTAGCGCTCGAATCCTAAACTCAGGATCGGACGGTCCGCGCAACTCGGGAAGATATCCTGTTCCTCCACACCGGCCTTTTGCAGCATAGGTTTTGCGCTGTCCGGGACCAGGACAAAAAATGGCCGGGCTCGAATGCGGCCCGGCCAAAAGAAGGTTTGAACCTTCAGAGGGGAACACCGTCCAGCGGAATGGGAGGAAACCGCTAAACGATTTTACCTTTTTGCGCCTATCTCGAAGCCTTGGCGACGAATGGCATTCCAAAAAACATATGAAACGGCAAAAATTCGTGCAGAGCTGAGTTCACGAACCCGCCGCTCCGGCCTGGAGAAGATCGGCATAGTGGCGGCGTGCCACGTCGGGATGTGAACGCAGTCGGCTTTTGAGCACATTGGTGCCGACATCGCGGAACAACGGATTGTCCGGATCGCTTGCCGGCCCGCGCGCTTCGGCCGCCAATTCCTCGGGCAGGGTCAGAAGCGGTATGGTCGCGTCCAGCCGCGCACTGAAGAAGAAGGGAACGGAGATCCGCTCGACGCCGGCAGGCGGCGTCACGACGCGGTGAACGGTGGCACGCAAATACCCATTCGATGCCAGTTCGAGCAGTTCGCCAATGTTGACGACCAGCGTTCCAGGGAGCGGATCCACATTCACCCAGCTTCCGTCATATTCGACCTGCAGGCCCTTGTTGTCGTCCTGCAGCAGCAGGGTGAGGAAACCGCCATCCTTGTGCGCGCCGACGCCCTGGTCGCCTTCGGTCGCGTCACGGCCGGGATAACGGACGATCTTCATGCGATGGTTGGGCGAGTCCCGATAGATCGCGTCGAAGGCGTCCTCGGGCTGATCGAGCGATAGTGCGAAGGCTTTCAGCAGCCGAATGGCCACCGCGGTCGCCTTGGCCTGCCATGCAAGCAGTGCCGGCTTGAGCTCCGGCAGTGCAGACGGCCACTGGTTCGGCCCCTGCAGCCGTGTCCACGGTGCAATTCCAGGTCCCTGCGCTATGGGCTGGCGCTCGACGCCGATGTCGAGTTGCTCACGCCAGTCGGCCGCGCCCTTGGTCAGTTCGCCGCCGGCGCGGGTGTAGCCGCGAAACTGCTGGGATTTGACCATTTCGATGGCCAGCTTGTCGGCCTCCGGCAACGCGAAGAACCGTCGCGAGGCATCGAGCACGTCGTCGATCTCCGGGGCGGAAATTCCGTGGCCGCTGAGATAGAAGAAGCCAACGTCCCGGGCTGCCGTACGCAGGTCCAGGAGAAAGGTACGATACTCGGACGCACCTTGTTCGAGGCGGCTCAGGTCAAGCACCGGCACAATTCTGGGCATGTTCAGCTTCCTTCTTTTCTCTGCCCTGGCTTAGGAGAAGTAGAAGCGACCACCGGCAAGAGCTTCGAGCATGAATGCATCTCAAAGTGACACGCAAGGCGTGCCGATCAAAGCAACAGGAAGTCCAATCCGGGCCGGATGGAAGAACGTCAGCGCTGCATATTATGACCTGTCGGCAAATAATTTCCCGACAAGTGCTTTACCCGCCATGCCTCTCGTGGACCGCACTTTCCAGTGCGACAGCGTATAAGTCGCAGCGGAAGCGCAATCGCGCGTGATCGTCTGTAAATCCCGCCAGCCGACCGGCAAGACGGCTTCAAGCCAGCTCGAACCGCTCGATGGCGCGCATGATGCCGCGCAGCTCGGCGAGGCCCTTCAGCCGGCCGATCAGCGAATAGCCGGGGTTGATCCTGGTCTTGCCGATGTCGTCGGCAAGCAGATGGCCATGGTCTGGTCGCATCGGAATGCGCCAGTCGGCACGGCCTTCCCTGCGACGGCGCGCCTCTTCCTGCATCAGAGCGAGGATAACATGCGCCATGTCGGTGCCGCCTTCGAGATGCTCGGCTTCGTAGAACGAGCCGTCATCCTCGATGGTGATGTTGCGGAGGTGGACAAAGTGGATGCGGTCGGCGAATTCCTTGACCATGGCGACGATGTCATTGTCGGCGCGCGTGCCATAAGAGCCGGTGCAGAACGTCAGGCCGTTGGCGGGGCTGTCGACGGCGTTAAGGATGAAACGCGCATCCTCGGCTGTCGAAACGATGCGTGGCAAGCCATAGAGCGAGAAGGGCGGGTCGTCGGGATGGATGCACATGCGCACCCCCTCCTCTTCGGCCACCGGAATGATCTCGCGCAGGAACCAGGCAAGGTTTTGGCGCAGCTCCTTTGGTCCGATCGCATCGTAGTCCGCCAGGGCCTCGCGAAAACTGTCCCTGTCATAGCTGCGCTCGGTCGCCGGCAGGCCGGCGATCAGGTTGCGTTCGATCCTGTCGATCGCTTCGCTGCTCAATTCCTTCAGCCGCGCTTCCGCTTCGGCGATACGGGCAGCGGTATAGCCGGCTTCGGCATTGACGCGCTTCAGCACGAACAGGTCGTAGGCTGCGAAATCGATGGCGTCGAAACGCAGCGCATAGCCCGTCGTCGGCAGCCGATAGGCGAGATCCGTGCGGGTCCAGTCGACCACCGGCATGAAATTGTAGCAGACCGTCGCAATGCCGGCCTTGGCGAGCGCGCGGATTGAGTCGCGATAGTAGCCGGCGTAGCGCTCGCGTTCCGGCGCGCCGACCTTGAAGGAGTTGTGGACCGGAATGCTCTCGACCACCGACCATGTCAGGCCGGCGGCCTCGATGACACGCTTGCGCTCCAGAATGCTCTCGAGCGGCCAGGCGCGCCCGTCATAGATATCGTGCAAGGCGCTCACCACGCCGGTCGCACCGGCCTGCCTGACATGATCGAGCGTTACCGGGTCGTTTGGTCCATACCAGCGCCAGCACTGTTCCATTGCCGCTTCCTTCTGCGAGAGGATGGCAACCTATTGTTGGACCACAATGGGTGTCAAACTAGGAACCGGTTTCGGACAGCGAATGAAGGAGTTTTCCCAATGAAGGATTTCGACGGCAAGGTTGCCTTGGTGACGGGGACGACCGGGATTGGCCTCGCAACCGCCAGACGCCTCGCTGCAGGGGGCGCTGCGATCATCGCCTGCGGCATCGACCGCGCGGCCAACGCTCTACTGAAAGCGGAGCTGGAAAGCTCCGCAGCCGGGGCGCTGGTCATAGGCGCCGACGTCTCCGTGCCCGATCAGGTTCGCGACGCGGTCGCGGCCGGCGTGGAGCGGTTCGGCGGCCTCGATATCGTCGTCAATTCGGCGGCGGTGCATCCGTACGGAACCGCCGTCAGCACCGATTTCGAGACCTGGAACAAGGCGATGGCGGTCAATGTCGGGTCGATCTATCTGACCGCGCATTTCGGCATCCCGGAAATGGTCCGCAGGGGCGGCGGCGCCATCGTCAACGTCGCTTCGGTGCAGGGCTTTGCCTGCCAGCAAAACGTCGCCGCCTATGCCACCACCAAGGGCGCCATCCACACGCTGACGCGTGCCCTGGCCCTGGACCATGCGCGCTCCGGCATCCGCGTCAATTCCGTCAGCCCCGGCTCGATCCGCACCCCGATCCTGGAGAAGGCCGCCCGCGGCGAGAACGGCACGGACGCCGATGTCGAGGCCGCCTACAAGCGCTTCGGCGAAGCGCACCCCATCGGGCGCATCGGCGAGCCGGAGGAGGTGGCCGAACTTATCGCTTTCCTGTGTTCGTCGAAGGCCGGCTTCTGCACTGGCGCGGACTACAAGATCGATGGCGGCCTGACCGCCGGCATCGGCGTGAAGTAGATCGCGAATGGGGCCTGGCCTTTAGCGGGAGCGGCCGGCATCCGACAATTGGTTTGCCGAATTCTTGCAGATCAATGCTCAAGCAAATCGAGCAGCGAAATTGAGCTTTAGCGAAATTTCGGAAACGCACCGCCATCAGGGGCGTTGGCCCAGCTCTGCAAGGTCTGGCCGCCGTCGATCAGCCAATCCACGCCCGTGACGTGCCTCGCCTCGTCCGAGGCCAGGAAAGCCACGGCGGCCGCGACATCGTCCGGCTGGCCGATGCGGCGCAATGGAATGCGGTCGGCGAAATGCTGGACGCTGCTCTTGAATTCGCCGTCACCGGAAGCCGGCACGCCAAGCGTCGTCTCGATCACGCCGGGGCAAATGGCATTGACGCGTATGCCGTAGGGCGCAGCATCGAGCGCCGCAACCCGCGTCAGGCCGACCACGCCGTGTTTGGAAGCGACATAGCCGGCACCGCCCGAAAGGACGTCCCAACCGGCCATGGATGAGCCCATGTTGACGATCGAGCCACCGGTCCCCGCCTTGATCATCGCCCGAAGCGATGCCTGCAGGACGAGGAAGATACCGCGCAGATTGATACGGATGGTCGTATCCCAGTCCTCGACCGGCAGGTCGTGAACGGGAGCGACGACGCCGGAAATGCCGGCATTGTTGAACACCACGTCGAGGCCGCCGAACGTCTCGACGGTCGCCTCGACGGCGCGCCGCACATCCGCTTCATCGGTGACGTCGGCTTCGATGGCAATGGCGTTTTCACCCAGTGAGCGAGCCAGTTGCTGCGCCGCCGCGCCATTGCGATCGACAATGGCGACGCGCGCGCCTTCGTCAAGGAAACGCCGCACCGCCGCGCCGCCGATCGCGCCGGCGCCGCCAGTGACAAGGATCTTCTTCTGGTCGAATCGTTTCATCCCCCGGTCTCCGGCTTTGGATAGGAACGCCATGAATATTGTGGTTCGAAGCCGATCGTTTCGCGCGCATGGACCGTGTCGAGCACGGCGCCAAAGCCGGCGATCGGCCGCGATAGAGCGACATCGGGATAGACCCGGCGCACGAGCGCTTCGGTTTCCTCTTCCATGAAGGTGTCGGCGGCGCTGAGCAGGACGCGCAGATGGCCGTCGCCTTGCCATTCAAGCGCCCGCAGGAAGCCCTGCCCGGCGTCGCGCGCGTCGAGATAGGCCCACAGGTCGCGGGCACTGTCGGCCGTGGCGCGGCGCGGCCCGACGCCCTCGAAAAATGAACCCGGCGTCTGGATCCACGGCATGCGGATACTGACCGCCGAAAAGGCGCCGCGGCGCACCGCCGCGTCGACGATTTCCTCGCCCAGCCATTTCGACAGGCCGTACGGGTCCTGCGCGCCGACCGGGTGGTCCAGGTCGACCGGCAGATAGGGCGGTCGCACAGGTTTTTCGAAAAAGGGATAGCCGAAGACGCTGAAGGATGAGGCATAGATGAAGCGCCTGGCGCCGGCCATGGCGGCTGCCTCGACCACATTGTAGGCGGTCGCGATGTTGGTCTTGAACACCTCGCCGCCGGCCCGGCCGGTCGGCCGCGGAATGGCCGCGACATGCACAACGGCATCGCAATCGCGCACCAGCTGCAGTGTCGATCCCAGATCGGTCAAATCGGCGGTTGCGTGGCGCCATGCGACCTCACCCGGCACCACGGCATCGACACCAAGCACATCGTGGCCGGCCGCAACCAGAGCCTCGGCCACATGGCGGCCAAGCAGGCCGCTGGCTCCGGTGACGATGGTTTTCATATCTCGGCCTCGGCTCCGCAATTCAGCGGCTTGAATATCATTGATGGTCATACAAATCGAGCACATGCCTGACAAGCGTTGTCAAGGCCATTTCGCGATGGGCAAATAGCGCATACGCTTGTCGGAGCGCGGTGCGCAAGGCCGACCAGCACGCTTTGCGTCGAACGGGATTGACTTGGCATCCACTAGGGTTTTTTGTATGAGCATCAACGATCGGTCAAAGGAGCTCGCCATGTCCGTGGACAGTTTTTCCTCACATCGGCACGATGATGCGGTGCGCCTCGATCCACGCCGTGCGGCCATTATCGTCATCGATATGGTCAATGAGTTCTGCAAGCCCGGCGGGGCCATGGTCCTGCCTGGGTACGAGACGCTGGTCGCGCCGCAACTGGCCGTGATCGAGGCTGCGCGCGCCGCCGGCGTGCCGGTGATCTGGGTCCATGACAGCCACCGACCGGGCATGCGACGAGAGCGCGAATGGCTGAAGCGCACACCGCATTGCCTGGATGGAAGCTGGGGGCCGGAGATCATCGAGGATCTCGGCGCCCGCGATGATGAGATCCATGTCATCAAGCGGCGCTACTCGGCCTTCTTTCAAACCGACCTGGACCTGACGCTGAAAGACATGCAGGTCGATCAGTTGGTCATTTTCGGCGTGGTCACCAACATCTGCGTGCGCTCGACCGTCCATGATGCCTTTTTCCAGGGCTATGAGGTGGTGGTGCCAAGCGATTGCTGCGCGGCAACGGGACCACGCGAGCAGGAAAGCTCGCTCTACGACATAGCGACCCATTTCGGCGTGGTCAGCGATTCGGCTGATGTCGTCGCAGCCCTCCGCGACGGGACGTCGCTTCAACCAGCGGAGGTCGCGGCTTGAGCTTTTCCAAACCGGCGACATCCGAGACAGCGGCGATAGGAGTCCGGTGTGACGACTGAAAAGAAACCGCAATCCGAAAAAGGCGCGACCTCGAAAACGCCGAGCGGCGATGCACCCCCGAGCCGCGAGCAAGTGCTGCAGCAATACGCCGAGACCGGCTATGAACTGGACCGTCACCCGGCGCACGTCATCCGCCGGGCGCATCAGCGCGCGACACTGCGCTTCCAGCAGGTCATGGCCGGCGAAGACCTTTCGCCAACGCAATTCGCGGCGCTCGCCACGATCCTCAAGCATGGCGAAGTCTCGCAGAACCATCTCGGCCGGCTGACGGCGATGGACCCGTCGACCATCAGCATCGTCATGCGCAAACTGCTCAAACACGGGCTGATCACGCGCAGCGCCTCCGAAACCGACCAACGCCTGACGATGATCGCGCTGACCAGCAAAGGGACCGACTATACGCTGGAACGGCTCGAACGCAGCGTCGAGGTCGGGCGGCGGTTCCTGTCGCCGCTCTCCCCGGCTGAGCAGG
>NZ_RZPB01000241.1:0-7673 GCF_003998535.1 Mesorhizobium sp. M7A.F.Ca.AU.002.02.1.1
TTCTGGGCCTCGCTTGGCTGGCGCGGCGACGGTTTCGATGAGCGCGCGCTGCTGCAACGCTACGACAGAGCGAGCGTGATGATCGGCGTGCTGCCGATCGGCCGGCCGCAGCCGGGCGCTGAAAAGATGGCGGCCTTCTTCTGGAGCCTGAAGCCGTCGGACGCCGATGAGGTGCGCGTCCGGGGCCTGGATGCCTGGAAGGAGAGGGTGATCCGGCTGTGGCCGCAGAGCGAGGCGTATGTCAGCCAGATCGACAGTTTCGACCAGCTCTCGCTGGCGCGCTATGGCCACCACACGATGAAGCGGCCGGTTGGGCGGCGGCTGGCCATCATCGGCGACGCGGCGCACTCGACCAGCCCGCAGCTCGGGCAAGGGGCCAATATGGCGCTGCTCGACGCCGCGGCGCTCAGCCATGCGCTGGCGCGGACGGACAGTGTCGAAGCGGCACTTGAAGCCTATGCGAGGGCGCGGCGCTGGCATGTCCGCATCTTCCAGGCGCTGTCGCTGGCGTTCACGCCGTTCTACCAGTCGGATTCGGTGGCGCTGCCCTTCATCCGCGACAGGCTGGTGGCGACGGTGGCAAAAATCCCGCCGGCGCCGCAGTTTCTCGCCTCGATGGTGGCCGGCACCGTAATCGATCCGTTCAAGCGGATAGGACTGGTCGAAGCGCGGTGGCCGGATCGTTTTGGCCAATGAGGCTCGAAAGGTACGATCCCTTTGCCCGCAGGAAGGCATGCAGGCGCTGCGGGTAGTCCGGCGCCACGGCTTGCCTGATCGACGGGCGTTCACTCAACGCCCGGCGCCATGCGCGGACGAGGGGCTTTCGGTCAAGAATGCCGAAATCACCGATCCGGTCGAAGACATCGAGATAGCGGAAGACCGGACCGTAAACGGCGTCGACCAGCGAGAAGTGCTTGCTGGCGAACCAGGGGCCGCCAGGCTCGTCCGCCAACTCGGCTTCGAGACGGTCGAACATGGCGGACAGCGCGCTGGATTCGTCAAGGAAGCCGGCCTCGGTCGATGTTGAATAGAACCGGCTGATGGCATTGAGGGTTGCCGAACCGAACTCGATCCAGGCGCGATGCCGGGCGCGGGCATAGGGATCGGCCGGGTGGAGGGGATTGGCCTGCGTCTCTTCGAGGAATTCCAGGATGACGGCCGATTCGAAGATCACCGTTTCCTCGCCATTCCGCTGCACGCGCAGCAGCGGCACTTTGCCGAGCGGCGAGATCGCCTTGAACCAGTCCGGCTTGTTGGCGAGGTCGATATCGACGCGTTCGAACGGCACGCCCTTTTCGGCCAGCGAAATCGCGGCGCGCTGCACATAGGGGCAGAGGTGATGGCTGACGAGAATGAGCTTGTCGGCGCGTTTGCAGATTTCGTGTTTCATCGGATTGGCTTTCCCTGATTAATGCAATTGCATCTATGTAGATGCATATGCATTGATCGTCAAGCTTGATGCAATTGCATCTATCGTCTAAGGTGCGCCATGACCGAGAAAGCCGCGCCTTCGCCCGAAGCCATCAAGGCCTGGGCTCGCCTGATGCGCGTATCGCGCCAGTTGATGGAGAGCGCCGAAGAGGCGTTGAAGGCCGCCGGTCTGCCCCCACTTGCCTGGTACGACGTGCTGCATGAACTCGCCGAGGCGGGCGAGGGCGGGCTGCGGCCGTTCCAGCTCATCGAGCGCACGCTGTTCGCCCAATACAACATTTCGCGCCTGCTGGCCCGGCTCGAGGCCGATGGGCTCGTCGAGAAACTGCCGGTGGCCGATGACGGCCGTGGCCAGACCATCCGCATCGCGGCCAAGGGGCGAGACATACGCCGCCAGATGTGGGCTGTGTACGGACGCTCGATCGCCGAACTGGTTGGCGCCAAACTGTCGGCGGATGAGCTGACCATGGTCTCGGCACTGCTTGGACGGTTGCGCCATCCGCCAGCCAGCGATTAAGCGAGCCTGTCGCGCCAGCGCCTGTCCATTTTTGCAGATATTTTGCTCTCGTCCTCTTGCGCACGGCCTCGGATCGCGCAATATGCCGAACCGTAACGTACGGTACGGCCTATCGGGAATGCCGACCTTTCGAGAGAAGAGCGTGTTGCACATCGTGCCTGACATCGACACCAGCGAAGCGCTGACAGAGCGGCAGAAGGCCGTGCTCGACGCGGCGTTGCGGCTGCTGGTCGAAGAGGGCGACCAGCTGACCATGACCGCCGTGGCGCGCCGCGCCAGCTGTTCCAAGGAAACGCTCTACAAATGGTTCGGCGACCGCGACGGGCTGCTGACAGCGACGGTGCAATGGCAGGCCTCGAAAGTGCGGGTGGCACCGGTCGACCGCAAGGGGCTCGATCTTGCCTCGCTGACCGCGAGCCTCGAGCGCTTCGCCTCGGATTGGCTCAAGGTGATTTCCAGCGACACGTCGATCGCGCTCAATCGGGTGGCGGTCAGCCATGCGGGCTCCGGCAAGGACAATCTCGGCGCCGTGGTGCTGGAGAACGGCCGCTTCGCATTGGCCAAGCGGCTGAAGCCGGTGCTCGAGGCCGGCCGACGGACCGGGCTTTTGGATTTCGCGGATGCCGAGACGGCGTTTCGCACCTTTTTCGGGCTGGTCGCCCGCGATGTGCAGATCCGTCTGCTGCTCGGCGACCGGCTGGAATTGACTGAGGCGGCGATCGGCGGCGATGCCGCGCGGGCGACGCAGCAGTTTCTCGCTCTTCATGGAGCAACAACCGGCCGCAAGGCCCTAGAGCCGGATGATTTCAGGTCAAGTCGACCTGAAATCTGAATTCGTCTCTAAATCAAGAAGATAGAGCATGATGTCGTCCGAAAACCGCTTCACACTTTTCGGCATCATGCTCTGATTTATAAACGGGAAGGAAGACAAAATGCGCGTCTATTACGATCGTGATGCCGATCTCAATCTGATCAAGGGCAAGAAGGTCGCCATCATCGGCTATGGCAGCCAGGGCAGGGCGCATGCGCTCAACCTCAAGGATTCCGGCGCCAAGGAGATCGCAATCGGCCTCAAGGCCGGCTCGGCAACCGCCAAGAAGGTCGAGGCCGACGGTCTCAAGGTGATGAGCGTGGCGGACGCGGCCAAGTGGGCCGACCTGATGATGATGGCAACGCCGGACGAACTGCAGGCCGACATCTACAAGAACGAGATCGCCCCGAACATCCGCGATGGTGCCGCTATCGCCTTCGCGCACGGCCTCAACGTGCATTTCGGCCTGATCGAGCCGAAGTCGACGGTCGACGTCGTCATGATTGCCCCGAAGGGCCCCGGCCACACGGTGCGCGGCGAATACCAGAAGGGCGGCGGCGTGCCGTGCCTGGTCGCCGTCAACCAGGATGCCTCGGGCAATGCGCTCGACCTGGCCCTGTCCTACGCCTGCGGCGTCGGCGGCGGCCGTTCGGGTATCATCGAGACCAATTTCCGCGAGGAATGCGAGACCGATCTGTTCGGCGAGCAGGTCGTGCTGTGCGGCGGCCTGGTCGAGCTGATCCGGGCCGGTTTCGAGACGCTGGTGGAAGCCGGCTACGCGCCTGAGATGGCCTATTTCGAGTGCCTGCACGAGGTCAAGCTGATCGTCGACCTGATCTATGAAGGCGGCATCGCCAACATGAACTACTCGATCTCGAACACCGCCGAATGGGGCGAATATGTCTCGGGTCCGCGCATCATCACCGCCGAGACCAAGGCCGAGATGAAGCGCGTGCTGAAGGACATCCAGACCGGCAAATTCACCTCGGAGTGGATGCAGGAGTACCGCGCCGGCATGTCCCGCTTCAAGGGCATCCGCCGCAACAATGACAGCCACCAGATCGAGGAAGTCGGCGCCAAGCTGCGCGCGATGATGCCGTGGATTTCCAAAAACAAGCTGGTCGACAAGGCGAAGAACTGAGCGAAATCCACAAGCGCTCGAAAATAGCAGCTTCCATGAACAAGAAACGGCGCCACGTGGCGCCGTTTTTTCATTCTGTCGGTCAGCTCAGCTACAGGGCCAGCCCATCAATAGGGTGAGTAGCACTGCTGGCGCGGGCCGTTGTAGGGCTGGAACGTGTTGTCGTAGGCCCGGTACGACCGGTAGCGGTTGTAGCACCATTGGACATGGGCGCTCGAAAGCCGTCCCGCGCGGTAGTAGCGGCGCGGCGCCGGCCGGTCATAGTAGTCGTAGTTGTTGTACATGCTGCCGAGGCCAAGCCCCAGGCCAAGGCCCAGGATCGCGGCACTCGCGCCATCATCGTAGTAACGGCCGCCGCGATAGTGATGGCGACCATGGCGCCAACGCCAGTTGTCTCCACCATTCCAGTGACCGCCGCCGCCGTGCCAGTGCCGACGGCCGCCGTCCCAATTGCCCGACCGGCGCCATCTCCAATTGTCGTTGTTGAACTGACGGTTGTTGTTGCCGCCCGCCCAGCTGTCGCGGACCGGCGTGACATTCGGCGCCGCGGTGCTGGTGGGAATCGACAGGTCCGGTTGCATGATCGGGCCGGCGGCGGACGGTGCCGTGACGCCGGAGAGGATACCCAGGGCTAGCAGCCCCGATTTGACCGTGGAAGAAAAGAGCGAATTCATTGCACTCTCCAAGAGTTACAGGCCCCACGCCCACCCGAGGAATGGGGCAACAATGGATGTTTGCATCTGAACGGCGGATGAACGGAAAGGTTCCGTCAACCATGACGCGAACGCGCCCAAGACCAATCGATCTCAGATGGTGATCCTGCGCGCTTGTTTTCCGAAGCACTTGCGGGCAAAGGTCATGGCATGTCGCTGCGCCTTGCCACCTTCAATGTCGAGAACCTGATGAACAGGTTCGATTATTCCGGCTATCGCAACCAGCTCAACGAGGATCGAACGCTGGCGCTGTTCGATATCCAGAGCGAGGCGGAATACAGGATGCTGGAGCAGGCCCGCGCCATCGCCCAATCCGACGACACGCGCCAGCTGACGGCGCTGGCAATCGCTGCCACCCGGGCCGACATCATCTGCATGCAGGAGGTCGACAACATCGAGGCGCTGAAGGCCTTCGAATATGGCTATCTGTTCAAGATGGTGGGGCAGGGCTACCGGCAGAAATACACCACATCGGGCAATGATTCACGCGGCATCGACGTTGCCGTGATGATGCGCAATGAGACCGCCCAGGGCCAGCCGATCGAATTCGTGCGCATGACCAGCCACGCCTATGTCACCTACGAGCAGTTCGGGCTGCACACGCCGGAACTCGAGGCACTGGGCAATCAGGCCAATGAGCGCATTTTCCGGCGCGACTGCCTGGAGATCGACGTCACCGTGGGCGGCGTGCCGCTGACGCTCTATCTCGTGCATTTCAAGTCGATGGGTTCGCCGCGCAACGGGCTCGACGGGCGCGAGGCGACGATGCCGGTGCGCATCGCGGAGGCGCAGGCCGTGCGGCGCATCATCGAGGAGCGCTTCGGCAAGGACTATGCCGCCGACAAACGCTGGGCAATCTGCGGCGACATGAACGATTACCGCCAGCGTGTGAAGGTGGCCGGCGATGCGATCGACGGCTATCGCTTCGAGGTGGTCGACGAAGCCCTGTCCTGCATCAACGTGCTGACGGCCGGCGGCTTCTGCGAAAACGTCGTCGAGCGGCGGCCGGAGATGAACCGCTGGAGTTTCTACCACACGCGCGGACCGGAAGAGCGGCATCTGTGCCAGCTCGACTACATCCTGCTGTCGAAGGGGCTCGCCGCCAGCAACGCGACGGCTGTTCCCGACATCATCCGCAACGGCCAGCCCTGGCGCACCATTTTTCCGCCGGGGCAGGAGGTCGACCGCTTTCCGCGTGCCGGCTGGGACCGGCCGAAGGCGTCGGACCATTGCCCGGTGGCGATCACGCTGGACATGACCTGACGCATGAGTTTCGACCTGCCACGCAACGTCATCCTGCCGGTCGACGCCATCGACGTCCGGCTCGATCCCGGTCCGCACCCGTTCGCAAGGGACAATGCAGAGGCGATCGCCGAGAACTGGCAGCACGAAATCGCTGCCAATCCGGCGCTGTTCGACGGCATGGTGGTGCTGCTGTCGCAGCTTGCCTACCGCGACAACCGTCTCGCCGGCCGCTGCCATGCGGTCAACTATTCGACTTTCATGCTGTGGCGGAAGCGGCGCGAGAATTCGGGCGCCGAGCATGCCTATGCCCATGCCATGCTGGTGGCTGCCGACAATGCGCTGGTGGCGATCCGCATGGGTCCGCACACGGTCAACGCCGGCCGCGTCTATTTTGCCGCCGGCTCATTCGAGCCGGTCGATTTTCGCGATGGCCTGGTCGATGTCGATTTCAACATGATCCGCGAAGTGCGCGAGGAAACCGGTCTTGACCTGTCAGCCGCGGAACGCGGCAAACGCTACCACGCCATGTCGACCAACAGCGGCACGGTGATCTTCCGCCGCTACCACGCGGCGGCGCCCGCCGACGAGATCGCCCAGCGCATCTCAGCCTTCGTCGCCACCGAAACCGAGCCGGAGATCGACGGGCCAGTGATCATCCGCCATGCCGCCGACCTGCCGGTCGGCCTGTCACCGCACATGAAGCCGCTGATCGAGTGGCATTTCGCAAACGGGAGTTAAGGGCGCGTCTTGTTCTGTGCCGCGTTGCGATCGTTGCGGGCGGCGACGAGGAACAGGATGAAGCCGATGCCGAGCAAACCGCCCATCGCCATTCCCATGGTCTGGCCGACGACTGCCTGAAAATCGGCTGTGACGCGATCGGGATTGGCCATGCCGAAGCGGGCGAGATACCACCAGATGCCTGCAAGGAAGGCCTCGATGACGACCATCGTCAGGATCAGTCGTGCCTTCTTGCTCATTGGCTATTCCTCCACCCAAGCGTGAATTGCCCTAGCATCATGAACGGCGCGGCGACAGTGGCGGGTAGGGTGGAAACGTCTAAGGCTGTGCAAAACCGGTCTGAGCGCCGGCCGCGTTTCGGCCGGTTGCCCTATTCGTGCCTAAGTGCGTCGATCGGGTCGAGCCTGGCGCCGCGCAGCGCCGGGAAGAAGCCGAACACCATGCCGATCAGGGCGGAAAAGCCGACGGCGAGCAGGATCACCGCCGGGCTCGGCGCAAACGGGATGGTCAGCGTCACCGCGGCGAGGCCGGCCAGCGCCAGCCCGATCAGGATGCCGATAATGCCGCCGAGCAGCGACAGCACCGTCGCCTCGACCAGGAACTGGATGAGGATGTGCTTTTCATGCGCGCCGATGGCGAGCCTGATGCCGATCTCGCGGGTGCGTTCGGTGACCGACACCAGCATGATGTTCATGATGCCGATGCCGCCGACCAGCAGGCTGACGCCGGCGACGGCGCCCAGCATGCCGGTCATGGTGGTGGTGGCGCTGGCCATGGCGTCGGCGATCTGGGTCATGTCGCGGATGGCGAAATCGCTTTCACGATCGGGCGTGATGCGTCTGGCGTCGCGCAGAATGTCCTCGACGCGCGGCTGCAACTCGCTGGTCGGCGTGCGGTCATCGGCGGCGATGTAGATGTTGTCGATGTCGCGGTTGCCGGCGATGCGGCGCTGGTAGGCGTGCAGCGGCATCAGCACGACATTGTCCTGATCCTGACCGAAGCCGGTATAGCCCTTGGGCTCGAGCAGGCCGATGATCTTGCAGGAGGTGCGGTTGACGCGGATGATCTCGCTGTCTC
>NZ_RZPB01000242.1:5000-7624 GCF_003998535.1 Mesorhizobium sp. M7A.F.Ca.AU.002.02.1.1
AGACGGAAAGACCCCGTGCACCTTTACTATAGCTTTACATTGGCATTCGTAGTGGCATGTGTAGGATAGGTGGTAGGCTTTGAAGCCTGGGCGCCAGCTCAGGTGGAGCCACCCTTGAAATACCACCCTTATTACTATGGATGTCTAACCGCGGCCCGTTATCCGGGTCCGGGACAATGTATGGTGGGTAGTTTGACTGGGGCGGTCGCCTCCTAAAGAGTAACGGAGGCGCGCGATGGTGGGCTCAGAACGGTCGGAAATCGTTCGCTGAGTGCAATGGCATAAGCCTGCCTGACTGCGAGACTGACAAGTCGAGCAGAGACGAAAGTCGGTCATAGTGATCCGGTGGTCCCGCGTGGAAGGGCCATCGCTCAACGGATAAAAGGTACGCCGGGGATAACAGGCTGATGACCCCCAAGAGTCCATATCGACGGGGTTGTTTGGCACCTCGATGTCGACTCATCGCATCCTGGGGCTGGAGCAGGTCCCAAGGGTATGGCTGTTCGCCATTTAAAGCGGTACGTGAGTTGGGTTCAGAACGTCGTGAGACAGTTCGGTCCCTATCTGCCGTGGGTGTAGGAATATTGAAAGGATCTGTCCCTAGTACGAGAGGACCGGGATGGACGGATCTCTGGTGGACCTGTTGTGGCGCCAGCCGCATAGCAGGGTAGCTATATCCGGACGGGATAACCGCTGAAGGCATCTAAGCGGGAAACCCACCTTAAAACGAGTATTCCCTGAGAACCGTGGAAGACGACCACGTTGATAGGCCGGGTGTGGAAGAGCGGCAACGCTTGAAGCTTACCGGTACTAATAGTTCGATCGGCTTGATCGTTCTCATTCCTTATGCCCATCTGACAAAGTCAGATGGTCTGTTCTCACTCACGCTTGTTCCGCCCTGCGGGCGGCGCTACGTGGGTGCGGCGCATCAGCGCCGACGGTCGGTCGACCTTGCGAAGCTTCGCTTCGAAAGGCGCCAGACCAAGAACCGTAAAGGCACACAAAGACCAGCGAACAGCCCCGAGAGGCACCCGACAGCTCCGCTGCCGATGTCTCTTTGTGCGCCTTCGCTCAAAAGCTTCTCGAACAACGTGCGTTTTGCCGACCTGGTGGTTATGGCGGAGCGGCTGCACCCGATCCCATTCCGAACTCGGCCGTGAAACGCTCCAGCGCTGATGGTACTTCGTCTCAAGACGCGGGAGAGTAGGTCGCTGCCAGGTCTGCCAAACGCACGTTGATCTCACATCCAAATCGGATGGAGAAAAATCTTCTCTTTATGAAATGGCCCGCCAAGGGATCACGGGCCGCGTAAGCGGCCCTTTCATTTGGTCAGCCATATACCTATCTGTAGGCCTCGGCTTACACAAAAATTGACGCGGGGTGGAGCAGCCCGGTAGCTCGTCAGGCTCATAACCTGAAGGTCACAGGTTCAAATCCTGTCCCCGCAACCAAATTCAAAAAAGCCCGCCATCGTGCGGGCTTTTTGTTTTGTGCCGTGCTGTGCTGCCGGCCTGTCATCAGGCGCCCGCAACCAGCCAAGCCAAGCCGCCAGACAGAAAACGCAAATCCTCTCCCCAAAACCAACATCAAAAACAGCCCGCCAGCCACAAATGCCCGCGCGCCGTTTTGATATGCGGCTGGGGTGGCCATCGATCTGCCCAGGCTCAGGCCCCCGAAAGCGAAGCCGAAGCTGCGGGACAAAAGAACCAGATCCCGTCCCGCAAACCAAACTTCACTAAGCAACAGCCCGCCTGGCATCAGCCGGCGGGCTGTTCGCGTTCAAGGGACAATGGTGCCGGCAAGCGGCAGTCCTCGGCGCACAAAGAGGACTCAGCCGACAAGGTACGACAACAAACAAAGCCTCAACAAAACAGCCCGCAGCCCGCGGGCCGTTTGCGTTTGGGGGACTGGCAAGTGAAGCGCCAGGCCGCCGCCATGGCCGGATCAACCGAATCGGAGGCGGAAAAGACAAAGCCATCCGATCCTCGTGCCAGGCATCGGTGATGCCGGTGATGATTTGCAATCAAATACGAAATGAATTTGGTCGGGGTGGTGTTCTATTCAGCCGGCTTTTGTGGCCACCCTCGACCATGACAATGACTGATGGCCGCGAATATCGACCTGCATGTGAATCCTCGATCGCGCCGGCGGCCGGTGTGTCACGCCGCAATAGCCGCAAGTGCCGTTGGTCGAGCGGCCTGGGGGCGTTGAAGCGATGCCTCGATCATGCCGAATCAAAGCGAAGGGCGATTCTCTGCGGATGAGTCACGCGAGGTAAGGCGTGGCCGAATCGGCGCCAGATTCGGGATCGCTCCCCGCAGGAGGTTGCCAATGCCAAATTACGCTTTGAATGACCACTACGAGAGCTTCATCAGGAAGCAGCTCGAATCAGGCCGCTACAACAATGCCAGCGAGGTTGTCCGCGCGGGCCTGCGCATGCTCGAGGATTTCGAGGCGGAGCGGGAGAAATGGCTGCGCGAGGAGATACCAGGGCGCCTGGCTGAACTCCGGCAGGATCCGACGAAGGGCATCCCTGCCGACACGGTCTTCTCCGGCTGGAGGCGCGTCATCGCTCCAAGCAGGCGAAAGCCAAGTAGGGGATAGAGTATCGGATTGTCTTCCAC
>NZ_RZPB01000243.1:0-7608 GCF_003998535.1 Mesorhizobium sp. M7A.F.Ca.AU.002.02.1.1
ATGGCCATGCATGATTGCGACGTGATGATCTGCATCGGCGCGCGCTTCGACGACCGCATCACCGGCCGGCTGACCGCCTTCTCGCCGAACTCGAAGAAGATCCACATCGACATCGATCCGTCGTCGATCAACAAGAACGTCCACACCGAGGTGCCGATCATCGGCGATGTCGGCCGGGTGCTGGAGGATATGGTGCGGCTGTGGCGGGCGAGCGCCAAGGCCGACAAGAAGGCGCTCTACCCCTGGTGGGAGCAGATCGCCAAATGGCGTGCGCGCGACTCGCTCGCCTACAAGATGAACAACGACGTGATCATGCCGCAATACGCCATCGAGCGGCTCTACGAACTGACCAAGGGCATGGACACCTACATCACCACCGAGGTCGGCCAGCACCAGATGTGGGCGGCGCAGCACTATCGTTTCGAGAAGCCGAACCGCTGGATGACGTCGGGCGGGCTGGGCACGATGGGTTATGGCCTGCCGGCAGCACTCGGCGTGCAGATCGCGCATCCCGACGCTTTGGTCATCGACATTGCCGGCGACGCCTCGGTGCAGATGACGATGCAGGAGATGAGCGCGGCGGTGCAGCACAATGCGCCGATCAAGATCTTCATCCTCAACAACCAGTATATGGGCATGGTGCGGCAGTGGCAGCAGTTGCTGCACGGCAACCGGCTGTCGCATTCCTATACCGAGGCGATGCCGGACTTCGTCAAGCTGGCCGAGGCCTATGGCGGCCACGGCATTCGCTGCGAAAAGCCGGACGAGCTGGACGACGCGATCAAGGAGATGATCTCGGTCAGGAAGCCGGTGCTGTTCGATTGCCGCGTGGCGACGCTCGCCAACTGCTTCCCGATGATCCCGTCGGGCAAGGCGCATAACGAGATGCTGTTGCCCGACGAGGCGACCGACGAGGCGGTGGCCAATGCCATCGACGCCAAGGGCAGGGAACTGGTGTAGCCGGCAGAACCAAGGCAGGGCTGTCGCGAGAAAGCCCTGCGCAAACAAAGAATTAGCTCAAGAGCTTGAAATCGAGATTCATGTCATGAACGCACAGCTACAACCGACCGGTTCGGCCTATTTTATCGCCAAGGAAACGGAAAAGCCGGAAAACCACACGCTTTCCGTGCTGGTCGACAATGAGCCGGGCGTGCTTGCCCGGGTCATCGGCCTATTTTCCGGGCGCGGCTACAACATCGAGAGCCTGACCGTCTCCGAGACCGAGCATGAAAAACACCTGTCGCGCATCACCATCGTGACGCGCGGCACGCCGCATGTGCTGGAGCAGATCAAGCACCAGCTGGAGCGCATCGTGCCGGTGCACCGCGTCGTCGACCTGACCGTGCGTTCGCATGAATCCGGCCAGGAGCGGCCGCTGGAACGCGAACTGGCGCTGGTCAAGGTCGCCGGCATCGGCGAGGCCCGGGTCGAGGCGCTGCGGCTGGCCGATGCGTTCCGCGCCAGCGTCATCGACGCCAACACCGAGCATTTCATCTTCGAGATCACCGGCAAGGGCTCCAAGATCGATCAGTTCATCGCCATCATGAAGCCGCTCGGCCTGGTCGAAATCTGCCGCACCGGCGTGGCGGCGTTGAACCGCGGCCCGCAGGCGATGTAGGCCTTCGGTGCTGGCGCCGGGCGCGCCAGCCAGCTTCCACAGTGAGGCTTCTGGCCCCGCTGTGGGCCGTCCGTGGGCCTTTGCGGGTTGCCTAGAAAAGACAACGATCCTGACTTGTCGGGGAGGATATCCATGTCGCTTGACGCTTTCCTTGCCCTGCTTGTCTACGCCTTGGTGACTTCGATCACGCCGGGGCCGAACAATCTCATGCTTCTGGCATCGGGCGTGAATTTCGGCATCGTCAGAACCGTTCCGCACATGCTTGGCATCAGCATGGGTTTCCTCGTGCTGCTGCTTGCCGTCGGTCTTGGCCTTGGCGCTGTGTTGACGGCGTTTCCGGCGCTGCATACCGCGCTCAAGATCGCCGGCGGCGCCTATCTTTTGTACCTCGCCTGGAAGATCGCCATGTCGCGCACGCTGACCGGCAAGGGCGAGACGAAGGCGCGGCCGATGCGCTTCATCGAGGCGGCTGCATTCCAGTGGGTCAATCCCAAGGCGTGGGTGATGGCGATCACCGCCATGGCCGTCTATGCCAATGCCGAGCACCCGTTCCTGTCGGTGGTGTTGATCGCTGTGGCCTTCACCATCGTCAATTTGCCGAGCGTCTCGGTGTGGGCTGGGTTCGGCACCGCGCTGCGCGGTTTCCTGTCGGACCCGGTACGGCTGAAATGGTTCAACATCGCCATGGGCGTGCTGCTGGCGGCGACGCTTTGGCCGATGCTCAAATAGGTCGAGACGCGCACATTCTGGTCGTCTCAGGCCGGAAGGCGATGGCTCGCAAGCCGTCGGATGGGGATTCAGCCCGTGTTGCACATCCATTGTGCAGTGCACATTAAATCTTCGTAATGCCGTGTTTTGGCCCTTTTCCGACAAAGGCGCGTCCTATCTATTCGGCGAAATCGCGGCAACGGGCCGTGATTTGCGCTAGAGTAGAACCATCGGACCACGACGTGTCGGGTGGAGAGGGCCTTTGACCATGCGTGGAAAAGTCGTTCTTTCGTTGCTTGCCGTCGCCTGTGCGGGCGCGGCCTGGCTCTATGTGTCTCCGGACGCGCTGAGCAAGGCTCAGCAGCTCATCGGCGCAAAGCAGGTCGCTGCCGCGGACAAATCGGCAACCGGCAAGCCGGCAGCGGGCGACAAGGCGGCAGGTGGCGGCGGTGCCGCCCGCTCGGCTTCCATCCTCTCGGCCGTCGCCTCGACAGCCGATTTCCCGATCCGGCGTTATGCGATCGGCTTCGTCTCGTCTCCCGCCGTCGTCAACATCAACGCGCGGGTGTCCAGCCAGATCGTCTCGATCGACGTCAAGGATGGGCAGATGGTCAGGGTCGGCGACGTTCTGTTCTCGCTCGATGACCGGGCGCTGAAGGCGCAGCTTGCCAAGGATCAAGCGGCGCTCGCCAAGGATCAGGCGATGCTCGCCAGCTCGCAGTCCGATCTCCAGCGCGCCAAGGATCTGGTTGCCAAGCAGGCCGGCACGCAGCAGACCTACGACCAGGCCGTCGCCGCGCAGAAGGCTGCCGCTGCGACCGTTGACGCCGACAAGGCGACAATCGACGCCGACAATGTCCAGCTTGGCTTCGCCACGATCACGGCGCCGATTTCCGGCAGGCTGGGTGCGGTCAGCGTCGCCGTCGGCGATCTCGTCACCGTCAGCAATGGCAACAGCAGCACGGCGACCCCGCTGGTGACCATCACCCAGATGGACCCGCTGCAGGTCAACTTCAATCTGCCGGAAAGCAATCTCGCCCTGCTGCACAAGGCGCTTGCCAATCCGCAGCAGGGCGCGGTGACACTGACCAAGGATGGTGACGCGACGCCGATCGGCAAGGGCACGCTCGATTTCGTCGACTCCAGCGTCGACACTGCGTCGGGCACTATCGCGACGCGGGCAAGTATTCCCAATGCCGACCTTTCGCTATGGCCCGGCCAGTATGTGAATGTCGTGCTCGACGCCGGCATCATGCCGCAGATGACATCGGTTCCTACCGTCGCCGTGCAGCCAAGCCAGAAGGGCCCTTTCGTCTATGTGGTCAAGCCGGACAACACGGTCGAGATGCGGCCGGTGCAGGTGGCGCTGACCGAAGGCGACAACAGCGCCATCAGCCAGGGGCTGAAAAGCGGTGAGAAGGTTGTCACCGAGGGCCAGACACGGCTGAAGGACGGCGCCGCGGTGCATGAAGGCAAGACCACGGCGGGTGCCGCTGCGCCCAAGGTGGCCGAGGCGACCAGCGCCGGCGAGGCCGCCCAATGATCTCCGAATTCTGCATACGCCGGCCCGTCGCCACCCTTCTGATGTCGTTCGCCCTCGTGCTGGGCGGGCTGTTCGCCTACAAGTTCCTGCCGGTGGCCGCACTGCCCAGCGCCGAATTCCCGGTGGTCAACGTCTCGGCCTCGCTGCCCGGCGCCTCGCCGGAAACCATGGCGACATCGGTGGCGACGCCGCTGATCAAGCAGTTCGCCACCATCGCCGGCATCGATTCGATCTCGACCACCAATTCGCTTGGCCAGACTTCGATCGCCATCCAGTTCGTGCTCAACCGAGACATCGACGCGGCGGCGGCCGACGTGCAGGCGGCGATCGCGCGCACGCAGAAATCATTGCCGCCGCAGATGACGGCGCCGCCGAGCTATCGCAAGGTCAATCCGGCCGACGCGCCGATCCTTTTGATGTCGCTGGTCAGCGACACGGTTCCGCTGACCGACCTCGATGCGTTCGCGGAAAACGTCATCTCGCCGTCGCTGTCGACCATCGACGGCGTGGCGCAGGTCTCGATCTTCGGCCAGCAGAAATACGCGGTGCGCATCCAGATCGACCCGACCGCGCTTGCCGCACGCGGCATCTCGATCGATCAGCTGCAGGCGGCGGTTGCCTCGGCCAACAGCAACACGCCGCTCGGCGTGCTCCAGAACGACAAGCAGCAGCTCACCATCACCGCCAACACGCAGCTGACCGACGCCGCCGGTTTCTCCAACATCATCATCGCCACCAAGAACGGTCACCCGGTACGGCTGGGCGAGGTGACCCGCGTGGTCGATTCGGTGCAGACGACCACGACCGCAAGTTGGTACGATGGCACCCGCGCGATCATCATGGCCGTGCAGCGCCAGCCCGACGCCAACACTGTCGACGTCGTCGACAAGGTCAAGGCGATGCTGCCGTCCTTCAAGGACCAGATGCCGGCCGCCGCCGACATCAAGTTGCTTAACGACCGCTCCAGTTCGATCCGGCAGGCGGTCAGCGACGTGCAGTTCACGCTGCTGCTCACCATTGCCCTGGTCATCATGGTGATCTTCGTGTTCCTGCGCCGGGTGACGGCGACAATCATCCCGGCCGTGGCGGTGCCGATCTCGCTGATCGCCACGCTCGGCGCGATGTTCCTGTTCGGCTTTTCCATCGACAACATCTCGCTGATGGGCCTGACGCTGGCGGTCGGCCTCGTCGTTGACGACGCCATCGTGATGCTTGAAAACATCTTCCGCCACATGGAGGAGGACGGGCTGTCGGCCTTCGACGCCTCGCTGAAGGGCGCGCGCGAAATCGGCTTCACCATCATCTCGATCTCGATCTCGCTGGTGGCGGTTTTCATCCCCGTGCTGCTGATGGGCGGCGTCATCGGGCGCATCTTCAACGAGTTCGCCGTGGTGGTGACGGTCGCCATCCTGGCGTCGATGTTCGTGTCGCTGACGCTGACGCCGATGCTGTGCTCGCGGCTGCTGTCGGTGACCAAAGCCGACCGCGACAAGCATGGCCCCGGTCACAAGCAGGACCTCGTCACGCGCGGCTACGACAGGGTCTTGAGCTTCTGCCTGCGGCACACCTTCCTGGTGTTCCTCGTCTTCGTCGGCACCGCGGCAGCGTCGGTGTGGCTGATCCAGATCTCGCCGAAGGGCTTCTTCCCGCAAGAGGATATCGGCCAGATATCGGTGACCACCATTGCCCGCCAGGACATCTCGTTCGACGCCATGTCCAGGCTGCAAGGGCAGGTCGCCAGCGTCTTCTCGCATTCGCCCTATGTCGACCATGTGGCGTGGTCGGCGGGCAGCGGCAACAACGCGCTCAACCAGGGGCAGCTCTTCGTCCAGCTCAAGGGCAAGGACCAGCGCCCCGATATCGAGAAGGTGCTTGCGGATCTGCGCAAGCAACTGGCCCGCGTGGCGGGCATCGAGACCTACATGCAGCCGGTGCAGAATTTGAGGCTGGGCTCGCGGTCGTCCGCAAGCGCCTACCAGCTCGTGGTTCAGGGCCTTGATACCGGCCTCACCGATATTTGGGCGCAGAAACTGAACGACGCGATGGCGGCCGACCATGCGAACTTCACCGACGTCACCAGCGACCTGCAGAACAATGCGCTGCAGGCGACGCTGGTGGTGGATCGCGACAAGGCCGCCCAACTCGGTATCGATACCGACACGTTGCGCTCCGCCCTCTATGGCGGGTTCGGCACCGACCAGGTTTCGACCATCTTCGGTTCGGCCGACAGCTATGAAGTCATCACCGAGCTCGATCCCAAGATCGAGTGGTCGCCCGAGCGGATGCTGGCCATCCAGATGAGGACGGCGAGCGGCAGTCTTGTTCCGCTCGGCGCCTTCGCCCGCGTCGATCGCACGGCCGGCGCCCTGACCGTCAACCAGCTCGGCCAGCTTCCAGCCGTGACCATCTCCTACAATCTGCCGCAGGGCGTGGCGCTGGGCGACAGCGTGACGCGCATCAATGCGCTGAAAGAGCAGATCGGCATGCCGACGGTGATCTCGACGACCTTTGCCGGCACGGCCAAGACCTTCCAGGATTCGCTGGCCAACCAGGGTTTTCTGGTCGGCGGCGCAATCCTGACCATCTACATCGTGCTCGGCATCCTCTACGAAAGCTTCATCCACCCGCTGACCATCCTCACCGGCCTGCCATCGGCCGTACTGGGAGCGGTCGTTGCGCTGCGCTTCGCCGGCATGGATCTGTCGGTCATCGCGGTGATCGGCATCCTGATGCTGATCGGCATCGTCAAGAAGAACGGCATCATGATGGTCGATGTCGCGCTTGAGTTGCGACGAGAAGGCATGTCGGCGACCGAGTCGATCCACAAGGCCTGCCTGATGCGCTTCAGGCCGATCATGATGACGACGCTGGCGGCACTCATGGGCACGTTCCCGATTGCGCTCGGCACCGGCGCCAGCGCCGAACTGCGCCAGCCGCTGGGCGTTGCCGTTGTCGGCGGCCTGCTTGCCTCGCAGGCACTGACCCTGTTCGTGACGCCGGTGATCTATGTCTACATGGAGAATTTCTCGGGCTGGCTGGTCGGGCTTTGGTCGAAGCGCAAGGGCGAGCCGGGTCCGGTCGAAACTGTCGACCAGCTCTCGCTGTTCAAGGCGAGGGAAGACATGCAGCCCGAACCGCAGCGGGCGGCCGCCGAATGATGTGACAGGGCCAGTGCATGTGCCGCTGGCCCAAGGCGTTGCGCTTGCGGTGGCACCACCGGAACCGTAATTTGTCGCCATGTCCCACGATCATCATCACGATAACGAACTTGATCCGTTTGCCGCCCGCGTGCGTGCGCTGGAGACGATCCTCGCCCAGAAGGGTCTGATCGATCCGGCCGCGATCGACGTCATCGTCGACACCTACGAGACGAAGATCGGGCCGCGCAACGGCGCCAGGGTGGTGGCCAAGGCCTGGAGCGATCCTGCCTTTGCCGATTGGCTGAAGCGCGACGCGACGGCGGCGATCGCATCGCTGAGCTATACCGGCCGCCAGGGCGAGCACATGCAGGCGGTGTTCAACACGCAGGATACCCATAATCTCGTCGTCTGCACACTGTGCTCCTGCTATCCGTGGTCGGTGCTTGGCCTGCCGCCGGTCTGGTACAAGGCGCCGCCCTATCGTTCGCGCGCGGTGATCGATCCGCGCGGCGTGCTGGAAGAGTTCGGGCTGACGCTGCCGGCGGACAAGAAAATCCGCGTCTGGGATTCCACTGCCGAGCTGCGCTATCTCGTCGTGC
>NZ_RZPB01000244.1:0-7605 GCF_003998535.1 Mesorhizobium sp. M7A.F.Ca.AU.002.02.1.1
GGCCGGCGCCGCGCGACATGCCCGACAGCATCTGGCTGGCCTCGGTCAGCATGTGCTCCAGCGTCGCACCGGAGCCGGACGCCCGCACCTGTGCCTCGATGGCGCGGCGCTCCTCGTCGGAAAGGTCGCCAAGCTCCATGAAGGCATCGACGAAGAAACGCAGGCCGGCCTGCGTCGGCAGCCGGCCGGCCGAAATGCGCGGCGCGTAGATCAGGCCGAGATGCTCGAGGTCGCTCATCACGTTGCGGATGGTCGCCGGCGACAGTGAGGACGGCAGGATACGCGACAGGCTGCGCGATCCCACCGGTTCACCGTCCCTGAGATAGGAATCGACGATGCGCCGGAAGATGTCGCGGGAACGCATGTCGAGCGCCTGGAATACTGGCGACTGAAGCGCGGGCGACTGCGAACTCGGATCGACTGCCTTGGTCATACGGCCAAAAACCTCCGGCCCAAGGATATAGACTTACACTGCACCCGCGCAACCCGGTGTCTGTGTCCGATCGTCAGCCCATTTTCCTTTGCGCCACGCGTCCCATGCGGTTACAAGCCGGCCAAGATTCCGAAAAATGACAAGAAAGCAGCCCTGAATGCGCCCTTCCAAACGCCAATTCGACGAAATGCGTGCCATCTCCTTCGAGCGTGGCGTCTCCAAGCATGCCGAAGGCTCATGCCTGGTGAAGTTCGGCGACACGCATGTCCTGTGCACGGCCAGCCTCGAGGAAAAAGTGCCGGGTTGGATGCGCAACTCCGGCAAGGGCTGGGTGACGGCGGAATACGGCATGCTGCCGCGCTCGACCGGCGAGCGCATGCGCCGTGAGGCTTCGGCCGGCAAGCAGGGCGGCCGCACGCTGGAAATCCAGCGGCTGATCGGCCGCTCCTTGCGCGCCGTGGTCGATTTGCAGGCGCTGGGCGAACAGCAGATCACCGTCGACTGCGACGTCATCCAGGCCGATGGCGGCACCCGCACCGCATCGATCACCGGCGGCTGGGTGGCGCTGTATGACTGCCTGCGCTGGATGGAAGCGCGCCAGATGGCCAGCGTCGCCAAGGTGCTGAAGGACCATGTCGCGGCGATCTCCTGCGGCATCCATGACGGCCAGCCGGTCATCGACCTCGACTATATCGAGGATTCCGCGGCCGGCACCGACGCCAATTTCGTCATGACAGGCAAGGGTGGCATCGTCGAGATCCAGGGCACCGCCGAGGGCGAGCCTTTCTCCGAGGAGCAGTTCGCGGACCTGATGGGCCTGGCCAAGAAAGGCATCCAGCGCCTGGTGAGTTTGCAGCAGATGGCAGTGGCTTAGTTTTTAGATGTCGAGCCTGAGCGCCCCCCTCTGGCCTGCCGGCCATCTCCCCCTCAAGTGGGGAGATCGGATGTCATCTAGGGCTTCGCCAATCTCCGGCGTTGTAGGGCGCGCGACAATGCAGAAGCTGCCAATCTCCCCACCTGAGGGGGAGATGGCCGGCAGGCCAGAGGGGGGCGCCTCGTGACACCCTCCACGATCCTGGAATCGGCCCTCTACGTCACAGACCTGCCCGCCGCCGAAACCTTCTACACCGACATCCTCGGCCTCAATCTCCTCGGCAAGGTCGACGGCCGCCACCTCTTCTTCCGCTGCGGCCCCGGCGTGCTGCTCGTCTTCAACGCCGAGGCAACCAAAATCCCGCCGGCGCCCGACGCGAGGCTGCCGGTGCCACCGCACGGCGCGGTCGGCCAAGGTCATCTCTGCTTTACGGCGACCGACGATGAAATCGCCGGCTGGAAAGCCCATCTGGAGGCAAAGAAGATCGCCATCGAGAGCGAATTCGAGTGGCCGCAGGGCGGCCGTTCGATCTATATACGCGACCCCTCGGGCAACTCGATCGAATTTGCCGAGCCAAGAATCTGGGGCCTTTGATGCATTCTCTCGATGGCAAGAAGATCGTCGTCGCCACCCATAATGAGGGCAAGCTGCGCGAATTCGCCGACCTGATGGGACCGTTCGGCTTCGAAGCGAAGTCGGCCAGGGAGTATGGCCTGCCGGAGCCGGACGAGACCGGCACCACCTTCGAGGAGAACGCCTACATCAAGGCGCTCGCCGCCGCCAAGGCGACCGGCCTGCCGGCGTTGTCGGACGATTCCGGCCTGTGCGTCGACGCGCTTGACGGCGCGCCCGGCGTCTACACCGCCAACTGGGCCGAAACCCCGGACGGTTCGCGTGACTTCGGCATGGCCATGCAACGCACCGAAGTGGCGCTGCAGGAGGTCGGCGCCGCCTTGCCGGAGCAGCGCAAGGGACGCTTTGTCGCCGTCATCTGCCTGGCGTTTCCCGACGGCGAGGCCGAATATTATCGCGGCGAGGCCGAGGGCACGCTGGTCTGGCCACCGCGCGGCGAGCTCGGCTTCGGCTATGATCCTGTGTTCCTGCCCGAGGGCTTCGAAAAAACCTTCGGCGAAATGAGCGCCGAGGAAAAGCATGGCTGGAAGCCCGGCCAGGCCACGGCGCTGTCGCACCGCGCCCGTGCCTTCCAGAAATTCGCCAAAGCGAGATTGGGCTCGGCATGAGCATGCTGCTCGACCGGACGCCCGGCTTCGGCGTCTATGTCCACTGGCCGTTCTGCGCGGCCAAATGCCCCTATTGCGACTTCAACAGCCATGTTCGCCACCAGCCGGTCGACCAGGAGCGCTTTGCCGCCGCCTTCGAGGCCGAACTGGCGACGATGCGCGAGCGCACCGGGCCGCGCGAGGTGACCAGCGTTTTTCTAGGCGGCGGCACGCCCTCGCTGATGAAGCCGGAAACCGTGGCCAGGGTTCTGGACGCCGTGGCGAAGAACTGGACTGTGCCTGCCGGCATCGAGGTGACGCTGGAGGCCAATCCGTCCTCGGTCGAGGCCGAGCGCTTTCGCGGCTATCGGGCGGCTGGGGTCAATCGCGTGTCGCTCGGCGTGCAGGCGCTGAACGACAAGGATTTGCGCTTCCTCGGCCGGCTGCACAATGTCGAAGAGGCCCTGCACGCCATCGGCCTCGCGCGGGAAATATTCCCAAGGCTGTCCTTCGACCTGATCTACGCCCGCCCCGGCCAGACGCCGGAGGCTTGGGCATCGGAGCTGGAACAGGCGATCGGCCATGCCGCCGACCATCTGTCGCTCTACCAGCTGACCATCGAGGAAGGCACGCCCTTTCACGCGCTGCATGCGGCAAAGAAATTCATCATTCCCGACAACGACCATGCCGCCGACCTCTATGCACTGACGCAGGAGATCACCAAGGCGCACGGCCTGCCGGCCTACGAGATTTCCAACCACGCCAGGCCTGGCGCCGAGAGCCGGCACAACCTGACCTACTGGCGCTATGGCGAATATGTCGGCGTCGGGCCGGGCGCGCATGGCCGCTTCGTCGAGAACGGCCGGCGCACGGTGACAATCGCCGAGCGGATGCCGGAAACCTGGGCCAATCTGGTCGAGGCCAAGGGCCATGGCGTCACCGGCGGCGAGATCCTGACGCGCTCGGAAGAGGCCGACGAATTCCTGCTGATGGGCCTGCGGCTGGCCGAAGGCATCGACCTCTCCCGCTACGAGGCGTTCTCCGGGCGCGGCCTGTCGAGCGCGCGGTTGTCGATGCTGCAGGGCGAAGGGCTGGTGGCGCCGATCGGCAATGCGCGCCTGCGCGCCACGGCCGCCGGCATGATCGTGCTCGACGCGGTGGTCGCCGATCTGGCGCGCTAACCCTTGAAGAACGTCCTTTTCGTCTGCAGCCAGAACCGCTTGCGCAGCCCGACCGCCGAACAGGTGTTTTCAACGCGCCGCGATATCGAGGTGGCCTCGGCCGGAACCAACCACGATGCCGACACGCCGCTGACGCATGAGCTGGTCGCTTGGGCCGACATCATCTTCGTCATGGAAAAGGCGCACCGCACCAAGCTGCAGAAGAAATTCAGGGCCAGCCTGAAGAAGGCGCGTGTGATCTGCCTCGACATACCTGACGATTATGAATTCATGGATCTGGAGTTGATTGGCCTTCTGAAGGCACGCGTTTCACGGTATCTCGGTTAAGACGCAATCCGCGAAGGCCACCCGCATGAACCTGACCGTATCCTCCTGGCAATTCTGGGCGCTGCTCTCGGCTGCATTCGCTGCCCTGACGGCGATCTTCGCCAAGGTCGGCATCGAGAACATCAATTCCGATTTCGCCACCTTCATCCGCACGATCATCATCCTGATCGTGCTCGGTGCCATCCTGCTCGCCAGCGGCCAGTTCCAGTCGCCGGCTACGATCTCGGGAAAGACCTGGGCTTTCCTCGCCCTGTCCGGTCTGGCGACCGGCGCTTCATGGCTCTGCTATTTTCGCGCCCTGAAGATCGGCAATGCGGCGCAGGTGGCGCCGATCGACAAGCTAAGCGTCGTGCTTGTGGCGGTGTTTGGCGCGGCCTTTCTCGGCGAGCGGTTGTCCGGAGCGAACTGGCTTGGCGTCGCCCTTATCGCGGCGGGTGCTGTGCTGGTCGCCTATCGAGGGTAGTTGCGCGCCATGGCGTGCGTTCTTCGTTTCAAGACGGGTGATGAAGATATCGAAGCGATTGGGCATCGTCCGGTCAGTGCTCCGTCGTGCTGTCGGGTTTGTTGTCGGAAAGGCTGACGTTCGTCGGCAAGGTGCTGGCGACGCGCTCTTCGGTCAGGCTGTGCTCGGTCTTGGCAGACGGGCGCTTGTCCCTGGGGGTGGCAACGCGGTTGCGGCCGGCATAGTAGGGCTCGAAAGCGTCTTGTATCTTGAGGCTGTCCATCCTGTCCTCCTCCGGAATCAGGGGGCTAATCTGCCAACGCCGGTTTGGTTCCCCACTGTGGCAAAGGAAAGGCGAATTCCTTACATCGGCGTCAGCTTTTGCAAGCCCGCGTCAGCCGTGCCAAACAGGGTCGAACGGAGACTTGATCAGTGACCGCAGAGACGGGCAAGCGCAGCTATGTGGTCGGGCAGACCGAGATCGCGGCCCGGCCGCTGGAGCCGGCGCTCTATCTGGTGGCGACGCCGATCGGCAATCTCGCCGACATCACGCTGCGCGCGCTGGAGACGCTGGCCGCCGCCGACATCGTCGCTTGCGAAGATACACGGGTGTCGCGCGTGCTGCTCGACCGTTATGGCATCCGCCGCCGCACCACAGCCTATCATGAGCATAATGCCGGCGAGGCCGGGCCGAAGCTGATCGCGGCGCTGCAGGCCGGACAGAGCGTGGCGCTGATCTCCGATGCCGGCACGCCGCTGGTGTCCGATCCCGGCTACCGGCTGGTCGGCGAGGCGCTCGACCACGGCATTCGCGTCGTGCCTATCCCCGGCCCATCGGCGCCGCTCGCGGCGTTGACCGCATCCGGCCTGCCCTCCGATGCCTTCATGTTCGCCGGATTTTTACCGGTGAAGACCGGGCAGCGGCTGACGCGGCTGGAGGCACTGAAAGCCGTGCCGGCGACATTGATTTTCTTCGAATCGCCGCGCCGGCTGGCCGAATCCCTCGGTGCCATGGTCGAAGCGCTGGGCGGCGAGCGCAAGGCCGCGATCGGCAGGGAATTGACCAAGACCTTCGAGGAGATGCGAACCGGCACGCTGCAGGCGCTGGCCGACCACTATGCCGCGGCCGATACGCCGAAGGGCGAGATCGTCGTCTGCGTCGCTCCGGCCGAGGCCAGGGTCGACGAACCCGCCGACATCGACCGTTTGCTTCTGTCGCTTGCCGCCGAGATGCCGGCCTCCAAGGCGGCGGCGGAAGCCGCGAAGATGACCGGCGGCCAGAAACAGGCGCTCTATCGGCGATTGCTGGAGCTCAAGGATGCTTCGGGAGAAAGCGACGGTGGCTGAACGCCCGAGCGCCAGCCGCCAAAAAGCCTATCGGCGCGGCCATCGCAGCGAATGGCTGGCGGCGGCAGCGCTGATGCTGAAGGGCTACCGGATCCTGGCGCGCCGCCACCGCACGCGCTTCGGCGAGATCGACCTGATCGCGCGGCGCGGCGACCTGGTGCTGTTCGTCGAGGTCAAGGCGCGCCGGTCGCTGATGGAAGCCATGGAGGCGATCGGCCACGAATCGGAACGTCGAATAGAAGGCGCGGCCGACATCTGGCTGTCGCGCCAAGCGGACTACGGCAGGCTGTCGATGCGCTTCGACATGGTCGCCGTGCTGCCCTGGCGCTGGCCGGTGCATGTCGAGAACGCGTTTTATGGGAAGAGTTAGAGGGGGCAGCCCTCCTTCATTCGTCATCCACGGGCGGAGCCCGTGGGACGAAGCGTGAGGGCCGCTACGCGGAACACTCCTCACCCCCAGATCATCAACGCCACCAACCCGACACCGCCCACCACCAGCCGCCACCAGCCGAACAGCGAGTAACCCTTGCGCGAGACGTAATCGAGCAGGAAGCGCACGACGATGAGCGCCGTGACAAAGGCGGCGACGAAGCCGACGGCGATGATCGGCAGGTCGGCGCTGCTCAGCACGTTGCGGTTCTTGAACAGGTCGAAGGCGAAGGCGCCGACCATGGTCGGGATTGCAAGGAAGAAGGAAAATTCAGCGGCCGCGCGCTTGTCGACGCCCAAAAGCAGGGCGCCGACGATGGTCGAGCCCGAACGCGATGTGCCGGGAATGAGCGACAGGCACTGGAAAAGCCCGATCTGCAGGTAAAGCCGGGTCGGGAAGCGCTCGACGTCGCGATAAACCGGCTTGAGGTTCATGCGGTCGACCACCAGCAGCACGACGCCGCCGATAATCAGCATGATGCAGATCAGCCTCGGCGATTCGAACAGCACCGTCTTTATGAAATCATGCGCCAGCGCGCCGATGAATGCCGCCGGCAGGAAGGCGATGAGGATGCCGATGACGAAATGCCTGGTCAGTCGGTCGTGCGGCAGTTCGAGCAGCATTTTCCAGAGGCGGCGGAAATAAACGCTGAGGATCGCCAGGATGGCGCCGAGCTGGATCAGGATCTCGAAGGCCTTGCCGGTCGAGTGGAAGCCGAGGAAATGGCCAGCGAGCAGGATATGGCCGGTCGAGGACACCGGTATGAACTCGGTCAGCCCCTCCAGCAGGCCGAGCAGCAGGGCTTCGACGATGGTCTGGCTTTCCATGGCTACCTCGGCATTGGCATGACGGCTGACAGAAGGGCTTGCTTGTCATGGCGTTGAAGTCCCCCTATAGGTCGCAACACCCTGACGGCCCGCTAACCGGGCGGCCAAGACTTACCGGTGCGCCCTGCGATTCGCCAGTGCGCTTTATCATCGCGGAACCATGCTGACGCTTTTCCACCATCCCATGTTCGCCACCTGTCGCTTCGTCCGCCTCGCATTCGGCGAGTATGGCGAGGAGCTGGCTTTGATCGAGGAAAAGCCGTGGACCCGGCGCAAGGAGTTCCTGGCGCTGAACCCGGCCGGCACGCTGCCGATCCTGCTGGCCGAAGGCGACGTGCCGATCGTCGGCGCGACGGTCATATCGGAATATCTCGATGAAACGCGCGGCGTGCTGAAGCGCGACAAGCGGCTGTTCGCCGAGGACCCGATGCAGCGCGCCGAAATCCGCCGGCTCATCGACTGGTATCTCAACAAGGCTGAAAGCGAAGTCACCCGCCATCTGGTGCGTGAGCGCGTGCTGAAGC
>NZ_RZPB01000245.1:0-7600 GCF_003998535.1 Mesorhizobium sp. M7A.F.Ca.AU.002.02.1.1
GTCGTTGAGTGCGTGATCCGCAGCGATTTTCATGGCGATCTCAGGGTTCACTTAACATGCTATTAAGTGGGGCGTCCTGGCAAGCGGATTCGCCTGGTCACCTGAAAATCATTGATGGACCTGCAGAGGGCATGATCGGCCGACCGGCAACCCGGTTCAGCTCGATCACTGGATCATGAAGCGCGAACTGAATGGCAGGCTTGCCGCGCCGACGGCCTTCGGGCTGATGGTGACGCGCGCCGGCAGCGCTTCGATGCCGGGGAATTCCCGGCCGATGTCGTCGCACAAGGCCTCGGCAATCTTTTGCGGCGCATAGCTGGACAGGACGACCGTCCTGAACTCGACAAACTGGGTCAGCGCGGAGATCGACGCTTTCAGGCGGTCGGAACACTCGCCCAGCCATGCGCTGTAGGCCTCGCCCAGATCGGGCCACTCAGGGCTGCTGCTCCAGATGATTTCGGACGGGCGCCCGCGCATGGCCAGTTCGCTCTCCAGGCGCATCAGGCCGTGATCGAAGCTGGCGCTGGAGTTTCCCTTGTAGATCTGGTGGTTGAGGATGAGCCTGCTCTGCAGCCGTGCTCCGAGATAGAAGAACAGATAATCGTTGAGCGGCTTTGCGACGCCGAACATACTCTCGCCGCCGGCCGCAGCGGTGATGTCGTTCTGCACGAAAACGGGCAGCTTGATCTGTTCCTCGATCTCGGCCTGCAAGGCCTTGAGCGAGGTGCTCGATCCGTTGCGGGTTGCAGCCATCGTGTCGACATCGTCGGGAACCGCCAGGCCGATGCCGGCAACCCGGCTGCGCGCCTCGACCGGCAGGCTGGTCATGGCTTGCCCGATCGCGCCGAACAGATCGCTGCTTTGCGGAAACGGATTGGCTTCATCCGCCGGCAACTGCGTGTGGAAGCGCACCGTGCCGATGAAGTCGATGAGCGCGATGTCGATCCTGCGCCGGCTGAAGCCGACGCCAACCGCATAGGCGCCCTCCGGGTTGAGTGAAAGCGGGATCGTCGGCGGCCCGACGCGGCCGCGCTGCGCCTCGCCCTGCGAGACCAGGCCCTCCTGCTCGAGCGAGCGAACGATGACTGAAGCCGTCTGCGCCGACAGGCCGGTCTTCTCGCCGATTTCCATCCGCGAAATGCCTTCGTTCTGAAGCAGCAGGGACAGCACCAGCCGCTCGTTGTAGCTGCGGACGCTCAATGCATTCAGCCCGCTCGCACGATCGGCGATGCGCAAGGGATTGGGTGGTGCGAATCTCATGTCAGGCAAAGGTCGCCCCGTCGGTAAGAGCGCGTTGCCTGGCGGCGGTATGGTTGCTCATGTCGAGCGGCTCCAGCCGATGGCATCGACCGCGCGGGCGAGCGCGGTGCCCAGCAATCTGTGCGCCTCGGCATCGATGTGAAAGCCGTCCGCCTCGCTGCACGACACCACCGAGCCGGCATCGAAAAAGTGCAGTTCGAGCGAGTCCGCCAGAACCTCGAACTCGAGCGCGAGCAGGCGCGATTTCTCCGGCGCGCCGGCGAATATGGACTTCCATTCCTTGACGTCGTCCTGCATCGGCGGTGGCGCCACGATCATGATCTCGGGCGTCGAGCCGCCCGGACCTGGCGCCAGCTCCTTGATGTCGTAGACGAGGCAGCCGATCCCCATCGCCACTTCCGACGGCGGCTTGTTGAAGCGGATCTTCAGATCGTTGGTGCCGAGCATGATGATGACGAGGTCGAGCGTCGCATGGCTCTGCAGGCAAGGACGAAGATAGGTTCGGCCGTTCTTGTGGGCGCCCTCGATCGGGTCGTCGTGGACGGTGGTGCGGCCGCTCAACCCCTCCTCGATGACATACCAGTCAGGGCCCAGCTGAGAACGCAATATGCCCGGCCAGCGTTCACCCGGACCATAGCGCTCGAGCGGCCCCCTGCCGGGGATCTGGCCGTGCGTGTTGGAGTCGCCGTAGCACAAGACTGATCGCATGTTTTTCCCGCCGGGACAGACTGCGCGCCGAAGCCGGCGAGCGCCATTCATGATGGATAGTGGAGCGGCGAAAGGCAAGCAAGGGAATAGTCATTCAACCTGACTAACTATTGACAGGGCGAATCCGCTGTGCTTCTAAAGTGCCCGGAGGAGTTCTCGACCGTCATCATCGTCCAGCAGAAGTTGGGCTTCGACACGCATGTGTTCGGGGGCGGGAGAATTGCGCGCATCGGTCGGTTTGTGACGGGGGCATGCATTGGGAGAGCGTCTCGTGGCCATACGAATTTGTAGGCCGGAGCAACCACAAGGAGGAGTGTTCAATGTTAGGATTGCTGAAAACCGTCGGCCTGGGGATGCTCGTTGCGTCCACGCTTGCCGTGACGTCCCTGGCGCATGCGCAAGACGTCAAGCTGATGGACGGCGTGGCGCCGCGCCCCGACGACACGCGCATGACCGCCGCCGGTGCGTTCAAGAAGGACCCGCCCTGGGTCATCGGCATGAGCGACTTCGGTGTCAACGCAAACACCTGGACGGTGCAGGTGGCGCATGAGGCGGAGAACGCCGCGGCCAAGGACAAGCGCATCTCGAAATTCATCCTGCTCGATGCCGGCTTCGACCAGAAGAAGCAGGTGGCCGATATCGAGGACCTGATCGCACAGCATGTCGACGCCATCATCGTTCAACCGGTGACCAGCACGTCGGCCAATGCCAGCATCGCCAAGGCGGTCGCCGCCGGCATCCCGGTCATCCTTCACACCGGGCGTATCGATTCCGACGCCTACACCACCGAAATCCAGGGCGGCGCCGAGCACTTCGGCAAGGTCATGGGCGACTGGCTGGTGAAGACCGTCGGCGACAACGGCAAGATCTGGGTCCTGCGTGGCCTGGCCGGCCATCCGGAAGACACCAACCGCTATAACGGCCTCCTGGAATCGCTCAAGGGCACGCATGTGCAGATCATTGCCGAGGAGCATGGCGACTGGCAGTACGACAAGGCCAAGAAGCTGTGCGAGACGCTCTATCTGAACAATCCGCAGGTCGACGGCATCTGGTCGTCCGGCGCCGACATGACGCGCGCCTGCGTCGATGTCTTCAAGCAGTTCGGCACACCCATTCCGCCGATTTCGGGCGAGGGCAACAATGGCTATTTCGGCCAGTGGATTACGGATGGGTTCAAGTCGATCTCTCCGGAATACAGTCCCGCCCAGGGCGCTGCCGGCGTGCGCGCTGCCGTTGCCCTTCTGGAAGGCAAGCAGCTCTACAAGCGCTATGTCTACAATCCCGACGGATGGGACCAGGACAAGGCCAAGAAATACTATCGCGATGACCTGACCGCCAATGTCTGGTGGCCAAGCGAACTGCCGGAAGACAAGCTCAAGGAATATTACGGCAAGAAGTGACGGCGCCGTGGCTGGCGGGGAGTGGACAAACATTCCCCGCAGGCCGTTCCATGTGTCGAATCCGGTTCGTTCGAGGGTTTCGTGACCAATCTTGTCGAGATGTCCCACATTTCGAAGGCATTCGGAGGGAGCAAGGCGCTCCACTCCGTTTCCCTCGACCTCAAGGCGGGCAGCATCCACGCCCTGATGGGCGAGAACGGTGCCGGCAAATCGACGTTGATGAAGATTCTGGCGGGCGTGCATCAGCCCGATTCCGGCGAGATCTTCATGAGCGGCGAGAAGCTCGATCTGAAGTCGCCGCGCGCCGCGCTCGATGCCGGCATTTCGACCGTTTTCCAGGAGCATTCGCTGCTGCCCAATCTGTCGATCGCCGAGAACATGTTCCTCGGCCGGGAGCCGACGACCCGGTTCGGCTCGATCGACTATCCCGCGATGAAAAGCCAGACCGCCAGGGCGCTTGGCGAACTCGGCCTCACGCTCGACCCGTCGCAACTCGTTTCCAACCTGACCATAGCCGAGCGGCAATTCGTCGAGATCGCGCATTGCATCCAGGCCGACGCCAGCGTGCTCATCCTCGATGAGCCGACGGCGGCGCTCAACGCGGCCGATGTCGATGTGCTCAACCGCAACATCCGCCGGCTGCGCGACAAGGGAAAAGCCATCGTCTACATCTCGCATCGCATGGAGGAGATCTTCGAGTTGTGCGACACCGTGACGGTGCTGAAGGATGGCGCACTGGTCGGCACAAGGACGGTGCCCGAGATCACCACCGACGAACTCATCGCCATGATGGTCGGACGCGAACTCCAGGACCTTTTTCCCGATCGTACGGGCGATGTAGGCGATGAGATACTGCGCGTCGAAAACCTCAAGATCACCGAGACATCGCAGCCGCTGTCGCTGACTTTGCACAAGGGCGAGATCGTCGCCCTGGCCGGGCTGGAAGGGCAGGGCCAGCAGCGCTTCCTGCGATCGCTGATTGGCCGCTACCATCCCTTCGCCGGGACGATTTCCATCAACGGCAAGGCGCTGAAGATGCCGCTCCCGGCGTCGGCGGGCGTTCGGTATTTGCAGCAGCTGAAGGTCGGCTTCGTTCCCGAGGACCGCAAGGAAGAGGGGCTCTTCCTCGCTTTGCCGATCGCCCACAACATCGCCATCGGATTGCATTCGAGGCGCCCGGAACTTGCGCCGGCGCGGCCATATCGAAACGTCATCGCCCGCATGATGGAGGTCATGAACATAAAGGCGGCGGGCCTGTCGGCTGCGGTCGGTTCGCTGTCGGGCGGCAACCAGCAAAAGGTTCTGCTCGGCCGCTACCTTGCCGCCGATCTCGATCTTCTGCTGGTCGAAGAGCCGACGCGCGGCGTCGACATCGGCGCCAAGTCCGAGATCTACCATCTTCTGCGGGACTTCACCGCGAAGGGCGGCGCGGTGCTGGTGCTGTCGCGCGAGACGATCGAGCTGATCGGGCTCTGCGACCGCATCTACGTCGTCCATCACGACACGATCGTGGCCGAAATGCCGGCAGCGCAGGCGAGCGAACACAAGATTCTCGACGCGGCCCTCATGGGCGGCTCCACGCGCCAGCATTAGGGGCCTGCCATGGTTCGTTCGGTTTTCAACATCCTGAATGGCCGGAACACGCGGCAGGGCCTGTGGGGCCTGCCGCTGCTGGTCGCCTTGCTCATTTCGCTGTGGCTGACCGTCGAGACGACGCAGTTCGCCACGGCCGAAAACCTCTTCAACCTGGTTGCCCAGGCGATGCCGCTGATCATCGCGGCGATCGGACAGCTCGTCGTCGTGCTCATCGGCGGGCTCGACCTGTCGGTCGGCTCGGTCATCAGCTTCACCACCGCGGTGCTGGCGCTCGACCAGCCAGCGATTGTGTTGATCCCGGCGGTCTTCGTGCTGGCGGCAGTCATCGGGCTGATCAACGGTCTGGCGATCACCCGTTTCAACGTCCATCCGATCATCGCGACGCTGTCGACGCAGTACATCGTGCTCGGCATCACGCGCATCCTGCGGCCCGTCTCCGGCGGCACGGTGCCGGAGATCGTCATCGATGCCGTCTCGGGCAGTTTCCTCGGCATTCCCTATCCGGTTTTCTGGGGCATCGTCGTGATCCTGGCAGCGTGGAAACTGCTCTACGGATCCCGGTACGGGCTGCATCTGTTTGCGATTGGCGGCGGCATCGCGTCCGGCGCCGAGAGTGCTGCCCGCAATTTCGGCGTCTCCGACCGCCGCAACATCATCCTCGCCTATGTGATCTGTTCCTGTTTCGCAGCCGTTGCCGGTGTCTTCCTCGCCGGGCGCATCGTGTCGGGCGATCCGAATGTCGGGCTGCTTTTCGAACTCGATACCGTCACCGCCGTGGCGCTTGGAGGCACCCAGCTTTCCGGTGGCATAGGCAGCCTGCACGGCACCGTGATCGGCGCGCTGGTCATGGCGCTGCTGGCCAATGGCATGAACCTCGCCAACGTCTCGCCGTTCGTCCAGACCGCGATCAAGGGCGGCATCCTGCTGGCGGTGGTCGGGCTGCAATCCCGCAAGAAGATGGGGCTCTGAAAGATGGCTGCCGTTCTCGCAAATCCGATCGCCCGGCGCCTGCTGCGCATACCGCCGTCCTATTTTGTCTTCCTCGTGCTGCTGGCCACGCTGTGGATCGCACGGCCGAACATGCTCAACCTCAACATCATGGGTATCTTCGTCAGGCAGATCGTCCCGCTCGGCATCCTGGTTCTGGGGCAGCTCGTCGTCATGCGGGTGAAGTCGATCGACCTTTCCGGCGGCGGCATCATCCTGCTCATCAACTATTTCATTTCGTCGGGCACTTTCCCCGGCGCGTCGATGCCTTTCTTCGTCGTGCTGGCGCTCGGTACCGGCCTCGTCATCGGCCTGTTCAACGGCTTCATGATAGGGAGCCGGCGGGTGTCGGCGGTCATCGTCACGCTGGCGGTCAGCATCATCCTGGTCGGGCTGGTGCAGTTCCTGTCGAGCGGCAATCCGCCCGGCGATGTGCCGAAGCTGTTCAACGACCTCTACAACACGAAATTCCTGTCGGTTCCGACGCCGGTGCTGTTCTGGGTCCTGCTGACCGCTTTGGTGTGGCTGCTGCTGTCGCGGACCGTCTTTGGCCGCTACGTCGCCTCGGTCGGGGAGAATGCCGAAGCCGCGCATTTTTCCGGCGTGCCGGTCCAGCGCACGGTGATCCTTGCGCACACGCTCGCCGGCCTGATCGCGGCGATCGCGGCCCTGGTACAGACCGGTTCGATCGCCGTCGGCAGCGTCCGTGTCGGCCTCGACCTGCCGATCCTGGCGGTCGCGGCAACGATCCTCGGCGGCGTCGTCTTCGGTCGCGGCGACGGTGGCGTCTGGGGACCTTTCTTCGGGGCGTTGTGCTTTGCGCTGCTGTTCGTGGTGATGACCGTGCTCGGCATCGACGAGCCCGGCAAGCTCATCGCGCAGGGCGTCATCATCCTGGGTGCCGCGATCTTCTACGGAGTGCGGGTGCGAAACCCCTGACCTGAGACGGCGAAAGCAAGCCGACCGGTGTTCGCCGGGACCGACAAATCCACGCGTTCAGACAATTGCAAACAGATGGAGAAACATGGATGTCACCGCCAAAAAACATCATGTGCTATGGCGACTCGCTGACCTGGGGCTGGGTTCCGGTCAAGGAGGGGTCGCCGACCTACCGCTACCCCTATGACCAGCGCTGGACCGGTGTGATGGCGGCGGCGCTGGGAGGGGGCTACCACATCATCGAGGAAGGCCTGAGCGCGCGCACGACATGTCTCGACGACCCCAACGATCCGCGCCTGAACGGGGCGAACTACCTGCCCTCGGCCATCGCCAGCCATCTGCCGCTGGACCTGGTCATCGTCATGCTCGGCACCAACGACACCAAGTCCTATTTCCGCCGGACGCCTTATGAGATCGCCAATGGAATGGCGAAACTGGTCGGGCAGATCCTGACCAGTGCCGGCGGCATCGGCACCCCTTATCCGGCCCCCAAGGCGCTGGTCATTGCGCCGCCGCCGCTGACCCCGATGCCCGATCCATGGTTCGAGGGCATGTTCGGCGGCGGGCACGAAAAATCCAGGGACCTGGCCAGGCAGTACAAGGCGATGGCGGATTTCATGAAGATCGATTTCCTCAATGCCGGCGATTACCTCACCACGGACGGTGTCGACGGAATTCATTTCACCGCCGCAAACAACGCCGATCTGGGA
>NZ_RZPB01000246.1:0-7588 GCF_003998535.1 Mesorhizobium sp. M7A.F.Ca.AU.002.02.1.1
CCTCTATTCCGCCGCCTTCGCGGTTCTTCTTGCGGTCGCGGGCGAGACATCAAGCATTGAGAACCCCATTTTCGTATTTTACACCAATCCGATCCTGATCGATTTCGCTTTCGGCATCGTCATCTTCAAGCTTTCCAACTCCGGGCTGTTCCCTTTCAAACTGCCGTGGAGCGGGGCCGTTACCCTCGCGGCGGCGGCAGTCGCCTTCGGAGCCTTAGCAGCAGTCTTGCGTCCTTTCTGTTGGCCGGCGCTGCCCCGTCTCCTCGCGCTCGGCATGCCGATGTCGGTCCTGTTGCTGGGGGTTGTCGCTCTGGAGCAGCTCGGTGTCTTCAGCGACTCCAAGCTCTTGAACTTTCTCGCCAAATGCACTTATGCGATCTACTTGACCCACTGGTTCGTGGCTATCGTATCCGAGAAGCTCGTTGCCGAAAGCGGAGATTCGGCGCGGCTCGCCTCGGTGCTGTTGTTCGTGACGCCCATGGCCGTCACCTGCGTTTCGGTGCTGGTTTATCTTTTTGCTGAAGTGCCGCTGACCCGATATCTCTCCGGCCGCTTCACAGACAGCTGAATGAGACGGAGAGGCTGGCGATGAGGTTGCACCTCCCCCTACGCCTTTGGTCGATTGTCATCCCCTAGCCTTTTAGACGGCATGACCTTCCAGCCGATTTGTTGGAGGATGGGCCCGGAAACCAAGTCTTTGTCCTCGATCGTGGCGTGGTGCCTGTGCTGGCCCACATCAGGTCGCTCCGATAACCGAGGCGACCAATCAGGTAAGGGGAGCCTGTGCTGATGCCCAGCATCAATGTAGTCATACCCTGCTACAACGCTGATCGGTTCCTCGCGCAATGTATACGCAGTGTGCTTTCGCAAGGCATCGACGATCTCCGGATTGTTGTTATCGATAACGCGTCAACAGACGACAGCGTGGAAGTGGCACGCCGACTTGCCGCCCAAGACAGCCGGGTTGAAGTCGTGTGCCACGCCAGGAATGTAGGGCCAATTGCGTCCTTCAACGAAGGCGTCGAGCTTGCGCGAGGAGACTACTTCATCCTTTTGTGCGCCGACGATCTCCTGACAGACGGCTCGCTCCAACGCGCCGTTGATGTCCTCGAAAGCAATCCTGGGGCTGCTTTCGCCATAGGGTCTGATCTCAGCATGATCGAGGGGAAGGATTTTGCCGAACCAAGTCAACCAGATGGATGGCGCGTAACGGCGGGTGCCCGGTTCATTGAAGACTGTTGTCGTCATCTGGGCCATCTGGGAGTGTCCCTGGCCTTGGGAGCGGTGCTGGTCAGGATGACTGCGCAAAAGGCGGTGGGTCACTACCGTGCGTCACTCGCGCACGCGCCCGATTTGGAGATGGTGCTTCGCCTCGCGCGGTTGGGTTCAATCGTGGAATTCGAGGGCGCGCTCGGTATCCGACGCGTGCATGCAGCACAAATAACGGTGGTCCACTTTTCGGACAAATTAACGCAATTGAAAGAACGAGAGGCGGTATTCGCCAGCTTCTTCTCGTGCGAAGGCGCTGCCATGCCGGCGGCATCGGGGCTTCGTCGCATGGCAATGCGCCGGGTTGCCGATGCCGCTTATTGGTCGGCAGTCTCTCATATTGTCCGAGGAAGGACCGCTTGTGGCGTCGAATTGCTTAGATATAGCTTTTCGCTGTCTCCGATATTGAGGCTGTTTCCGCCGCTGGGCCATCTTTATCGAACGAAGGGCGCCGTCAGACGGGCCTTGGCAGTGGTTTCCGGTCGGTCGGGCTCGTCCACCCGCCAAGTGGAGCATGCGGATACAGCATAGTGCTGATCAAATCCTGTCGAGTGCCACTTTAGAGAGGCGCCCGCCTCCCTACACCATTTGTGATGACAAGCTGCTATCAGCCACCTGGCCTGCCTTGCGGAGCCAAGACAGGAACGGGCCATAGCACACATCGCAGGAAAAGAGGCTGGCGAATACATGCGCGGTACCCTCGGATTTCTGACGCCGAAGTTCCGCATTGCTTAACAGCGCGATGACCGCCTGTGCAAAGTCTGCACCACCATTGGCCACGATCGCTCCCTCATCAAGTTGGTGGGGGTCACCTGCGTCCACACCTATCGAGGTCGTCACGAGGGGGCGGCCGTAAGACATGGCCTCGGCCACCTTTATCTTGACGCCGGCGCTGCCGGAAACGAGCGGGGCCACGACAAGCTGGGCGCGCCTATATTCGGGAGCGAGGTCCGGGAGCGCTCCCACACACTCCAGGCCGGCCGCCGGCGTAACCTCACATGTGAAGGCGGCGGTTCCGACGATGCGAACCCTTGCCGTGGGGCATGAGGTTCGAACAGTTGGCCAGACCTCCTTCAGGAACCACGACAGTGCGGCACGATTTGGCTCTGTGGCATTCCCGACGAAGAGAACGATGGGCTCATTGCTGTCGGGTTGCTTTTCGTGATTGTCGAAGCCCATGCCAAGAGAGATCACGCGTGTCACCCCGAGATGGTTGCGGGCGTAGGAGGCGTCATCCTTGCTGTTGAAACCGACACACTCTGCCGCCTTCAGCGAGTTTGACAATCTCTTTTCCTCGGTCCAATTCTTGTCCGGGCCGGGGGTTGCGCCGGCCTCCCAGCGCGCTGCCCCGTTGCGGTGCTGAAGATGGCCAACAAGTGAGAAAACCCTGTTACCGTTGCGGGAGAGGCCAGGGGCGAAATGCACGGCATCGTGGAACAGTATGACGGCGTCCGGCCGTCCAGCTTCGATACGGTCAAGCACCCACTGAGTCTCTCCCTCGGAAAAGTTCTGGTCCGTCGTTGGGGAAACAGGTGCGGTCTTCCGTCCAAGGAACGATCCGGCCAGATGCCCGGACCGAAGCAACTCCGTGGATAGAAATGTTCTCTGGCCCAATCTGATACTTCGACGAACCTGCCACGAAGAAAACTGCTCTATTTCATATACGCTCCTACAGACTGGACTCCTTCGGCCGCGCGCTATGTTGGATACATACCCGTGTACCTCGTGGCCGGACTTCAGGAGATATCGCCCGAACGCCTGGATATAGGCGCCGTCTCCGCCGAAGAACGCGTCGTACGGATAGCTATGGACGATTGCTATACTGGCCATTTGCCCTCCAAAAAGCTTCTCTCTCGGGCCTTCGCCGGTCGAAGTCGCGGGCTGCGTCAAGCGCCGGCCCGCGCCTCGCCTCGAAAGCCCAGCAGCACATCCTGAAACAGCTTGAGCTGCCCCAAGACGAACAGCAAGACGAATGCATAGATACTGATCAGAACCAGCCCGCCAGCCGCGAGCCGCAGAAGCGAAGGAACCTCCGGGCCGAGATAGCGCTGCACTGCCAGCGCACCCACCGAGGCCACGATGCCGGCCATCCATGGCCTCATGATCGTCCGCAACAGATCCCCGACTGAAACCGGCGTTCCGTGCAGGCTCCACACCAGGTGTGGATAGAGCCAGAGCACCAGCGCCGTCGAGTAGCTCAGTGCAACGCCCTCGGGGCCGAAGGAGATTCCTGCGCAGTAGGAAGTGATGACGAGAGGGGCGATGGCGAAAGCCAGATACAGGCTGCGCTTCTGCTTGCCGGTCGAGATGAGCAGCCAATATGTAGGGTTGATGATCCCGAACACCAAGATGGTAGGCGTGAGCAGCCGGAAGATGGTCGCCGCCCCCGTCCATTGCGAGCCCAGCACCACGGTGATGATCTCATGTGCGAACAGGAACGAGAACATTGTGATGGGAACCGTCACCGCGATGACGATCGAATATCCCTTGAGGTAGAAGTTCCGCAACCGCGCGGGATCATGCTGCATTCGTGACAACGCCGAGAACAGTACCGCACCGACGGCGCTGTTGATGGTCGCCGTAGGGATGCCAATCAGCTGGAAGGCCCGGGTATACAATCCGAGCGACGCAGCGCCCCAGAGCCGCCCGAGAAGGACTTTCTCCACATTGTAGCCAATATAGACAACGAGGTTGTTCAGCGTGACGATTCCACCGAAATGCAAGAGCGAGCGAATATTGGCGCCGCGTCGAGGCCATCCAGGAATCCACCCGGTGGCGATCCAGCAGCCCAGGCTGTTGATTGCCGGCGAGATAAGTGTCGGGGCGATCAGTGCCCAGTAGCCGTAGCCACGCAACGCGAGCAGCACACCGGACAGGATGCCCACGCACAGGGCACCCGTTTCGATCGCGCTGAGTGTGACATAACGCAAGTCGCGCTCGATCAGAGCGGCATGTTGCACGCCGGCCGCGTTAAGCAGGAAAGCTGGAGCGACCGCGATGGCGATCCTGAGTAGACGCGGCTCATGGTAGAAGGCTGATATCGTGTAGGCACTCGCGGCGCAGAGCAGCGCGAGAAAGACCCCTACCAGTATGTTGATCCAGAACAGTGCCGAAACCTGGTCAAACGAAATCTCATGCTTTTGGATGGTAGCGGAGGAAAGCCCGGCGGTGGTGAAGACGTCGAAAATGCCTGTGAGTGCCACCACCATCGCGACCAGGCCGAAATCGTCAGGGCTGAGCAGGCGTGCCAGGATGGCAATATAGCCCACCCTGAGAATCAGGTTCACCCCCTGGCTCACCATCCTGGCGACGCCACTTTGAATGGCTTCCCTTTTAAGGTTGCGGGGTTCGCCTTTGGCACTGAGGGCCTTGTGGGTCATGTATCACTGGCTGCATACGCGCTTGTTTCCGTTTGAGCTGCCGTAGCATGCCCCATGTGAGCGATTGCCTCGCCAGGCACCCGTTCCAGCCAAATTTCTCGCCACCAGGGATAGACGGCTCTTGGGCACTGCATCCGGCAATCGCTATACCTCGAATTGCACCAGACTTTCTCCAGGATGACCGCCGGTCCCCTGAGCCGGTTGAGAAGTCCGGTCTTTTCATTGACAAACGCTGTTACTCGCGACCGGACCCTGAAAGTATGGTCGCAATAGGGGACCATCTCAGCGTCGAAATACAGGCCACGGTTCTTATTATCCGTGTCTAGGGTCTTGAGGATTTCTTCATAGGACTTAACCCTGATCAGCTCCCCCGGTTGGAGATCAAGCTTGATGGTTGGAACCGGCTGGCCGGCAGGTATCGATCCCCGATATCGTGGGAATGAAACGCCACCGTAAATGTGCTGCACCTTGTCATACAGCCAGCTGACAATCACGGAGAGCCTCCCGAGATGCAGACGGCCCATGTAGTGATAGATACTGAATACTGCTGCATAGATGAATCCGACCAGGAGACGCTTTTTGCTGGCGTTTCCCGATGCATAATCTTCCACATACTGCCGGGCATCCCACCAAGAAAGTGGGGTGGTCGCATCCAGAAGTTCTGTGGCTTGGCATGAGTATCTCGGACCACCTGAAAGTGGCTGGCTCTTGGCGCGCGTACCAGCCAGCACGTCGCTTTCCGTGCAACCTTTTCCATTCGCCGCGTTGGTTCGCGGCGCGATTGCTTCGTCCGAGGACGCCACAGGCCTGAGCCATGCCTCTTTCCAGAAGACCAGGCACGCTGCCTGACAACCTCCAAACGCGTTGCCGTCGCACCTCAGGTTTTCAAGATGGATGCCTCCGGATAACTTGCGTCCGCCAGCAAAATTGATCGTGTCACATGTCTTGTGCGCGCGCTTGTAAACACGAAAGCGGTGACCACAATATTGAAACATCTGTGGCATGAAAGGAAGCTCCTCAAGTCGACCATTTCTGTCGAGCGTAAGAAGGATTTCTTCCTTGGACCGAATCTCTACCCAGTCGCCGACCCTCAGTGACATGCAGCACTCCCGTCCACAGCGCGCTCCGCAACCAATGTCATTTGCCTAGTGCCGTACCATAGCATCCCTGGAATCCGACAGCCGTCCCCGAATTAGCGGTAGCTACCTTCCACTTTTGACGGAGTGGAGCCATCGCTGTCACATCACTACGATCCTTCTCTCGGACCCGAACGGTCTCAAAGGCATTTGGGCGGGCTGGTAAGGGTTAGGTGCGGTCGGGTGGAGGCCAGTCCAAATAGGCTGTCCCATGACCACCGTCAAAAGGGGTAACGAGAGCCCGCGCTCAACCGTATGGGCAAATTGCGCGAAGTGTGTGCAGTCCCCACTATCCCGGATCTCGAAATCGGGCAGGGAGGCTTGTTGCCGTGTCGTTTCGTCTCGCAATCGTTGCAGCCTGCCTGCTGGCAACAGCCGCGCCTGCATCAGCCGATTTCCTCTGGGGCATCAATGGCCATCCAATAGTCTCCTATCCGGGCATTCCGGTGGAAAGGCAACTCGACTTCATCAAGGATCTCGGCCTGAAATCGTACCGCGTCAACGTTTCAGGCGTGGACAACGCGGATATGCTCTCCAACCTCGTCGACGCCGGGAAGGCGAGAGGGATCGAGATCCTGCCCGTCATCACGCCTGCGGTCGCCGATCTGGACAAGGATAGTCCGGAAGAGCTCTACGCGAGCACCCGGAAACTGGCGGTCACCCTTGCTACCAGGTTCAAGAACGACATCCGTGTTTGGGAACTCGGCAACGAGATGGAAAACTATGCCATCATCAAGCCCTGTGAGAAACGCGACGATGGTTCGCAATATCCATGTGCATGGGGACCTGCGGGCGGAACAGGACCGCTCGATTACTACGGCCCGCGATGGGTAAAGGTGAGCGCTGTCTTGAAGGGCCTGTCCGACGGCATGACAGAGGTCGATCCGAGCATAAGGAAGGCGATGGGCACCGCCGGTTGGGGCCACACCGGAGCGTTCGTGCGGATGAAGCAGGACGGGATCGCCTGGGATATTTCTGTGTGGCACATGTACGGCGATGACCCGGAATGGGCGTTCCGTGAAATCTCGAGATACGGCAAGCCGATCTGGGTCACCGAATTCAACAATCCTTATGGAAGTCAGCGCAGCGAGCGCCAGCAGGCTGACGGCATCAAGCAGACGATGACGCGGCTTAGCGAACTCAAGGACAAATATAAGGTGGAGGCCGCGCACATCTACGAACTGCTCGATGAGGCCTACTGGGCCCCCGGCTTCGAAGCCAATATGGGATTGGTGAGGCTCGTGGCTCTCTCAGATGGCAAATGGCGGACCGGCGAGCCTAAGCCTGCCTACAAAACGGTACGGGACTTCACCCGCGGCCCCCTGCCGATACCCAAGCCCCATCGGGACTGCGACCCCGAGGCCGCGGCTGCGGACCAGTCCCTACCGGCGCGGCAGGCAAGTTTCGTCTACTGCCTCATTCTTGGCCGCAAGGGCGACACGGCCAGCGTCAATCAGTGGTCGGCGGCACTTGAAGACGGAGCGACCAAACTCCCCGACATGATCATGGAAATGATGCGCTCGCACGAATTCGAAACCAGATATGCCACGATCGGCCTGACAGACCGCGCCTATGTCGGGTTTCTATATCTGTTGCTTCTGAACCGGTCCGCGGACGGCAACGGGCTTGAAACCTATACCTATCAACTGCGTCAAGGCTCAATGACGCGTGAGGCCGTGGCCTTCGGAATCGCCACGTCGGCGGAGTTCAACACCGGACACGCCGCGATGCGCGAAACATCCGCGGTCGCGGGGCCTGGGTGAAATCGAACCAACAAGCGCTAATTGAGTCTCGGATCGGGAA
>NZ_RZPB01000247.1:0-7587 GCF_003998535.1 Mesorhizobium sp. M7A.F.Ca.AU.002.02.1.1
GTCCTCGGGAAGCTTGATGGTGATGCCATTGTCCAGCTTCAGGTCCCAGCGCCGTTCGCCGACACGGATATAACCTTTGATCCGGTTCGCGAGCTCGGGATATTTTTCGACCTTGGCCAGGAAATCGGGCGCGCTCGCCGGCGCGCCGGTGCCGATCAGCAGAGGCAGAAGCACCTGCTTGCCGCCCGAGAACGGCGCGATCATGGCGCCATTCTTCTCGATGACCGAAAGCTCGTCACCCTGCTGCCAGAGCGCGAAAGCCTCACGCTCCTCGACACGCACTTCCAGCGTATGCGGATAGACCTTGCGCACCGCCGCGACCTCGATCCACGGCAAGGTCGCAATTCGTTCCCGCGCGGCCTCGGCATTAAAGCCGATCAGCGACGTCCAGCCGTCGAGTTCAAGCCTGTCGAGTATATCGATTTCCGAGGTCTGGCGATTGCCCACCACCTTGACCTGATCGACGGCAAATCCGGTACGGGCGGTGATGCTCTGCACGATACCGTCGACATGACCGCCGAGATAGGCGCCATAGGCACTGCTCGAGAAAATCAGCACGGCCGACATCATGGCCGCGGAAAAGCGTGGCGCCTGGAATTCTCCGACACCGAGGCGCGCCATAATGCGCACCGGGCGGCGCAGCATCCGCGGCAGCACGAAATGGTCCAACGACAACGACAGGCCGAACAGCGCCGGACCGGCCGCGCCCCTCTCCCTACCCTGTCCCCATTTCAACGCAGACACGAAGCGTCCTCCACCATCCAACTCAACAAATCGCCAAACGAGTGCCCGGCATGGGCGGCGATTTCAGGCACCAAGGACGTCGGCGTCATACCCGGCTGGGTGTTGACCTCGAGCCAGACAATCTCGCCGTTTTCGGAATGCCGATCGTCATAACGGAAGTCCGACCGGGAAACGCCCCGACAGCCGATCGCTTGGTGAGCCTTGAGCGCCAGTGTTTGTATTTTTTGGTAAATATTCGGTGAAACTTTTGCGGGGCATTCGTGCTTTGATCCCCCGGCGACATATTTTGAATCATAGTCGTAGAAGGAATGGCCGGTCGGGATGATCTCGCAGACCCCCAGCGCCACATCGCCCATCACCGCGCAGGTCAGCTCCCTGCCGTGGATGTAGCGCTCGACCATGACGGTATCGCCATATTTCCACTCCGACGAGCCAAGAACCTGCGGCGGATGCGACTGGCCTTCATGCACGATGACGACACCAAAGCTCGAACCCTCATTGACCGGCTTGACCACATAGGGCGGCTTCATCGGATGCTTGTTCTGGATGGCGAAGCGGCTGGCGACCTTCGATTCGGCGACCACGATGCCGACCGACTTGGCAACCCGTTTGGCCTGCTCCTTGTTCATGGCCAGAGCCGAGGCGAGCACGCCGGAATGGGTGTAGGGAATGCCGAGATATTCGAGGATGCCCTGGATGGTGCCATCCTCACCAAAAGGGCCGTGCAGCGCATTGAAGGCGACATCGGGCTTGAGCTCGGCAAGCACGGAGCCGACATCGCGCCCGACATCGACGCGGGTGACCTGGTAACCTTCCTTCTCAAGCTCATCGGCGCAAGCCTTTCCGGAGGACAGGGACACGGGCCGCTCGGACGAAAAACCACCCAGCAGGACGGCCACATGCTTGTTTTTCATTCCCCGGCATCCCCTCTCTCACGGCGGACCAAAACCAGATTTTCCGCAACATTGAGTCAGAGTCTCCCGGCAGGTTGCCCCCCCAGACGGAAAACGCTGAAAACGCGTCGAACGACTCAAATCAGGAAACGCTTTCGAGCAGAGAATCAGAGAGTTGATTCACTGGCAAGTGCTTACGATTCCGAGAGATTCACTTTCTAAGAAAATGGATGCGAAAAGCGTGTCGTTGAGTCTTTGCGGCAACGGTCGCGGACCGTTTTTCGCCTCGTTGAAGTTCATGCATCACATGAACTTCAACGAGGCGCTAGGTGTGTCGAGATTCAGGTCAGGCCGAGTCGAAAACGATGGCTTTCGAGAACCGGAGCGGAGCATCACCTGAATATCAGCGCACCTTAAAGGAGCTGCCCGAGAAACTCCTGAACGGCATGCCCTGGCCGGAAATTGCCGATGCGCTTGATTTCCCATTGCAGCCGGATACCGGAATTCTCCAGCACCCGCGTGCGCACCGTCTCGCCGAGATATTCAAGGTCGTAGCCGGTCGCGGTTCCGGTGTTGATCATGAAGTTGCAATGCATCGGCGACATCTGCGCGCCGCCGATCATCAGGCCGCGGCAGCCCGCTTTGTCGATCTCCTTCCAGGCCGATGTGCCGTCGGGATTCTTGAAGGTCGAGCCGCCGGTCTTTTCGCGGATCGGCTGCACGGTCTCACGATGGTTCTGCACGGCCTCCATCGCAGCCTTGATGGTCGCCCTGTCCTCGGCAAAGCCTTCGAACACGGCGGAGGTGAAGATCAGCCCGGAGGGAGCCGCCGAATGGCGATAGGCGTATCCCATATCGGCATTGCTCAGCGTCTGCACATTGCCCTTGCGATCGAGTGCTCGCACTTCGATGACGCGCTCGCGCGTCTCGACGCCATTGGCGCCGGCATTCATTCGCAGCGCACCGCCGATTGCACCCGGAATGCCGTGGTAGAAATGAAAGCCGCCAATGCCGGCCTCGAGCGCCACCGCTGCGACGCGCTTGTCGGGGGTCGCAGCTCCCGCCTTGATCCTGATTGGCGAAATCACCTCGGCATCGCCGAAGCCCTTGGCCGAAAGCCGAATGACAAAGCCCTCGATGCCGCCATCGCGGACCAGAAGGTTGGAGCCGACGCCGACGACCGTCAGCGGTATCTCTTCGGGAACGGCTTTCAGGAACGCGGCAAGGTCCTCCTCATCGGCCGGCTGGAACAACGCTTCAGCCAGCCCCCCGGCACGGAACCAGGTGATCTTGTCCATCTCGGCGTTCGGCGTCAGGCGGCCACGCAGGCCGGCAAGCCGGTCGCCAAGTCTGTCGATCAGGGCCTGGCCGTGCCTCATGAGACGGTCCCGCCAAGCTCCTTGGGCAACGCATAGGCCCATTGGGTGATGTTGCCGGCTCCAAGGAAGACGACGAAATCGCCCGGCTTGGCCAGATCACGGACGATGGGCGCAATCGCCGCCGGGCCCTCGATGTAGCGCGCGTCGCGATGACCGCCGGCGCGGATGCGCGACACCAGCGCGTCCGAGCTGACGCCGTCGATCGGCTCTTCGCCGGCGGCGTAGACCGGCGCCACCATTACTGTGTCGGCGTCGTTGAAGCAGGTGGAAAACTCGTTGAACAGATCATGCAGCCGGGTGAAGCGATGCGGCTGGGCAATGGCGATGACACGACCCTGGGTGGCGCTGCGCGCCGCCTTCAGCACCGCCGAGATCTCGACCGGATGGTGGCCGTAATCGTCGAATATTTCGACGCCGTCCCACGAACCGGTATGGGTGAAGCGGCGCTTGACGCCGGCGAAGGACGACAGGCCCTTCTTGATCGCCTCGGCCGACAGGCCGAGTTCGTGCGCGACCGCGATTGCTGCCGTCGCGTTGGAGACGTTGTGACGGCCGGGCATCGGCAGGCGCAGGCCTGCTATGACAGTCTGGCCGCCGGTCTTGCGGTCGCGGATCACCACGTCGAATTCCGAAATGGCACCTGACATGCGGTGATTGGTAAAGCGCACGTCGGCCTGCGCATTCTCGCCATAGGTGATGACCCGGCGGTCCTCGATGCGGCTGACCAGCGCCTGCACTTCGGGGTGATCGGTGCACATCACGCCAAAACCGTAGAACGGAACGTTCTCGACAAACTGGCGGAACGCCTCGCGCACCTTGTCGAAGCTGCCATAGTGGTCAAGATGCTCGGGGTCGATGTTGGTGACGACCGCGATCTCGGCCGGCAGTTTCAGGAAGGTGCCGTCGCTCTCGTCGGCCTCGACCACCATCCATTCGCCGTCGCCCATGCGGGCGTTGGTGCCGTAGGCATTGATGATGCCGCCATTGATCACGGTCGGATCGAGCCCGCCCGCATCGAGCAAGGTCGCCACCATCGAGGTCGTCGTCGTCTTGCCATGCGTGCCGCCGATCGCCACCGCCTGGCGAAAGCGCATCAGTTCGGCCAGCATCTCGGCCCGGCGCACGATCGGCAGCAGCTTTTCGCGCGCGGCCTTCAGCTCAGGGTTGGATTTCTTGATCGCCGTCGAGACGACCACCACCTCGGCATCGCCGAGATTCTCGGCCCTATGGCCGACGAAGCATTCGATGCCCTTGTCGCGCAGCCGCTGCACATTGGCGCTTTCGGCCTGGTCGGACCCTTGCACCTTGTAGCCGAGATTGTGCAGCACTTCGGCAATGCCGCTCATGCCGATGCCGCCAATGCCGATGAAATGCACAAGGCCGATGGTCTGCGGCATCTTCATGCTTGCGTCCCCTTCCTGAAATCCGAAACGGTTTTTTTGGACGCAATAGCCTCTGTAAGATCGGCGAGCAACCGTGCCGCGTCCGGCCTGCCGGCCGATTTCGCACCCGCCGCCATTGCCGTCAGCCGATCGGGGTCGTCCATCAGCCCGCCGACAAGCGCTGCGATGCGTTCGGACGAGAGCGAGGATTGCGGATGCACTTCGCCGCCGTCGGCAGCGGCAAGGGCCGCCGCGTTCGCCGCCTGATCGTGATCGAGCGCATGGGGGTAAGGCACCAGCAGCGCCGGCCGGCCGATGACGGCGATCTCCGAGACGGTCGAGGCGCCGGAACGCGAGATCACCAGATGAGCGGCCGCCATGCGTGCCGCCATGTCGGTGAAGAAGGGCGAGACCTCGACGGCGACGCCAAGGGTGGCATAGACCGCCTTGACCCGCGCCACGTCATCGGCGCGCGCTTGTTGGGTAATGACCAGCCGTTTGCGCTGGGCGTCGGAAAGCAGCGCAATGGCTCCCGGCACGGCATCGGAAAAGAATTGGGCGCCCTGGCTGCCGCCAAAAACCAGCAGGCGGAACGGTTGATCCCCGGCAGATGCCGCATAGGCAGTCTTGGCCGCTTCCAGCACCGCAGGCCGGACCGGATTGCCTGTCGTCACCGTCTTGACCCCGGCTGCACTGCTGTCCTGCGGCAGGAAGCCGCCGGCGATCGCGTCGACACGGCCGGCCAGCGCCCGGTTGGCGCGCCCCATCACCGCGTTCTGCTCATGGATCAGGGTCGGTACCTTGCGCCGTGTCGCCGCGTAGAGCGGCGGCAAGGTTGGATAGCCGCCGAAGCCGACGACGGCATCCGGCTTGATCCTGGCGATGACGGCAGAAGCCTGGCGCACGCCGCGCCAGATTTTCCAGAAGGCACCAAGCAGGGCAAAAGGATTTTTCGAGCCCATCGTCGCCGACTGGATCGGGTGGACGGCAGCGGCCGGAAAATGGCCGGCGAAACGCTCGGCACGGTCGTCGGTTGCCAGGTGCACCGACCAGCCGCGCTCGTTCAGCTCATGCGCCAGCGCCTCGGCCGGGAAAAGATGCCCACCGGTGCCGCCTGCCGCGAGAAGGATGACGCCTCTGGCCATATCACTCCGCCGGCACGGCGCGTTGCGACAGGCCAAAGCCCATCTGCTTGCGCTTTTCCGGCCGCTTGCGTGTCAGCGCCAGCACCATCCCCATCGAGATGGCGATGGCGATCTGCGAAGAGCCGCCATAAGAGATGAACGGCAGCGTCATGCCCTTGGCCGGCACAAGCTGGAGGTTGACGCACATGTTGATGACCGCCTGCAGGCCGAAGACGGTGACGAGGCCGCCGACCGCATAGCGGGTGAAATCGTCATGCTCCTTCAGCGCCGTGTTGAGGCCGCGCAGCACGATGAAGGCGAATATCGACATGATGAAGAAGCACATGATCAGTCCGAACTCTTCGCCTGCGACCGAGAAGACGAAGTCGGCATGGCTGTCGGGAATAACGCGCTTGACTGTGCCCTCACCTGGTCCGACGCCAAACCAGCCGCCATTGATCAGCGCGTCGCGTCCCATATCGACCTGGAATGTGTCGCCTTCGCCGGTAAGAAACTTGTCGATGCGCAAGGCAACGTGCGGGAACACCGTATAGGCGGCGAAAACGCCGCCGACGCCGGCGGCACCCAGCGCAACGATCCACAGCCAGGGCAGCCCGGCCATGAAAAACATGATGCCCCAGGTGCCGGTCGTCAGCATGGTCTGGCCGAGATCCGGTTGCGCCACCAGCAGCGACACGACCAGTACCAGCAGCAACATGGCGAACAGATTGCCGGGAATGTCGGGCTGGCGCTTGTGCTCAGCGAAAAGCCAGGCGCACATGATGACGAAGGCTGGTTTCAAAAATTCCGACGGCTGGATCGACAGGCCGGCAAGCGACACCCAGCGGCGTGCGCCCTTCACCTCGACGCCGATGTAGAGCACCGCCACCATCAGCACCAGCATCAGGCACAGCATGATCAGCGCCATGCGCCGGATCTGCCTGGAATCGAGGAACGACACAGCCAGCATCACGCCGAGCGCCGGTACGGTGAAGATGATCTGCCTGGTGGCGAAGTGGAAACTGTCGAGGCCGATGCGTTCGGCGACCGCCGGGCTCGCCGCGAAGGACAGCACGATACCGAGGCCCATCAGCGACAGGAACGCCGCCAGGAACCAGCGATCGATCGTCCACCACCAGGTCGCAACCGGACTTTTGTCGAGACGGCTCTGCATTATCGTGCCCCTCCGATGGGTTTCACACCCTCGATAGCATTCGCAGCTTGCCTGAAGGCTTCGCCGCGAACTTCGAAATTCTTGAACTGGTCGAAGCTGGCGCAGGCCGGCGACAGCAGCACCACCGCCTCGCCGCTGTCGTCCTTAGCCGCATCATGCGCGGCGTGCTCGACCGCCGCGGCCAGCGTGCCTGAAATCTCGTAGGGCACGGCCTCGCCCAGCGTCGCCGAAAACGCCGGCGCCGCCTCGCCGATCAGATAGGCCTTGGCGATGCGCGGGTAGAAACCGCGCAAGGGTTCGATGCCGCCTTCCTTGGGCAGGCCGCCGGCGATCCAGTAGATGCGCGCGAAGCTCGACAGCGCCGGCGCCGCAGCATCGGCATTGGTCGCCTTGGAATCGTTGATGAACAGCACATGGTCCTTGCGGCCGACCTGCTCCATGCGGTGCGCGAGGCCGGGAAAGCTTTCCAGCCCCGACTGGATCTCGCCAAGCTCCAGCCCGACCTTGAGGCAAGCGGCGACCGCAGCCAGAGCGTTCTGGGCATTGTGCTGGCCACGCAGGAGCCGATGCCTTCGAGGAAGGCGACACGGCTGTAACGGCCGTGCACAGCTTCCATCAAATTGCTGCCATCGGCGAAATAGCCGTCGGTCAGCGGCAGGCGCTTGGAAATGCGGATGACATGCCGCCCCGCCCGCTCCAGCCGCTCGGCAATCTGCGCGCACCAGGAATCGTCGATGCCGACGATCGCCGTCTCGCTGCCGGCCACCAGCCGCTCCTTGATCGCGGCGTAGTGCTGCATGGTGCCGTGGCGGTCGAGATGATCGGGCGTCAGGTTGAGCAGGATGCCGGCCGTCGGATTGATCGAGGGCGCGAGGTCGATCTGGTAGGACG
>NZ_RZPB01000248.1:0-7574 GCF_003998535.1 Mesorhizobium sp. M7A.F.Ca.AU.002.02.1.1
CCTTCGCCTTTCACCACCAGGTGTTTTGTCAAACGCGTGGCGGACAAGTAACCCTTTGATCTCGGGGCCATTGGCGTTCTATCCTTTGGCAAGTCAAAAATCGAGGAATGCATTCATGAAACTGACCTGGTACGGCCACTCGGCCTTTCGGATCGATACCGCTGATGCCAAGATCCTCATCGACCCCTATCTGATAGGCAATCCGTCATGGACGGGTGGCTGGGAGGGCCCGGCTGAGGGTGTCACGCATGTGCTGCTGACGCATGGCCACAGCGACCACATCAGCGGCGCGGTGGAGGTGCTCGGCAAAAGCGGCGCCCAGCTCGTCGCCAATTTCGAGATCTGCATGTATCTGGTCGGCAAGGGCGTCAGCGACAAGAAGATCAATCCCGGCAACATCGGCGGCACCGTCGATTGCGGCAGCTTCACCACCACTTTTGTCCAGGCGCTGCACTCATCCTCGTTCCCGGGCGAGGGCGGCCAGAACACCTATCTCGGCAATCCGGGCGGCCTCGTCCTGCATTTCGCGGAAGACAAAACGCTCTATCACATGGGCGACACCGACATCTTCTCCGACATGGCGCTGATCAACGAGTTGCATGAGCCGAAGATAGGCCTGGTGCCGATCGGCGACCGCTTCACCATGGGCGGCGCGGTGGCGGCACTTGCCTGCCGGCGCTTCTTCAAATTCGACACCGTGGTTCCCTGCCACTTCGGCACGTTTCCGATGATCGACCCGACCGCCGATAAGTTCGAGGCCGGCCTGGAAGGATCCGGTGTAAGGCTGGCGTTGCCGAAAATCGGTGAGACGATTACGATCTAGAAACAGCTAAAGTGGAATAAATCCATGGTATTGGGGCGATCTCTTTGCGTTTCCATGTTTGTCGCGGCGTCGCCCGCGCTGGCCGCGGATGATTTCATCGAAGGCGTCTACCTTCAGTCCGAAGAGCTTTGCACGCAGGCCAAAAAGGACACGCTGCAAACGCTGATCGACGCCGGCAACATCGTGCTTTCGGCGCACGGCCTGCAGAGCGTGGAATACAATTGCGAGTTTCTGCAGGTCAGCAAGGCGACCGCTTCGCCGAGCTGGGCGGTGACGGCCCTCTGCCAGGAACCGGGCTATGTCTTCCCGGATGTCCTCTCGGTGACGCAAATGAACGACAAGCAGATCGATCTCGTGTCGGTCCGGCCCGTCAACGACGAAAGCGAAGCAAGCGGCAACAGCGGCAGCTACTATCTGTGCGAGGGCGTTGCCCTGCCGTAGACATCATCCTGTGCGTGGATCGATGGCCGAAGACTAGGCCGCCGCCGCAGCCTGGTCTCTCGCACGATGCATGTTGCGCAGCGCGCGCGGCGCCGCTATAGCCCGAACTGGTTTTCCCCGAGGCAAAAACATGTCCGTAGATCTTCAGACAGTGAAGCGCGTCGCGCATCTCGCCCGCATTGCGGTGAGCGAGGAAGATGCCGAACGGATGACCGGCGAGCTGAACGCCATTCTGGGCTTCGTCGAACAGCTGAATGAGGTCGATGTTTCCGGCATCGAACCGATGACCTCGGTGACGCCGATGGACATGAAGAAGCGTCAGGACGTTGTTACTGACGGCGGCAAGGCAGCTGACATCGTCGCCAACGCGCCGGCGACCGAAGAGAATTTCTTCCTCGTGCCGAAGGTCGTGGAGTAAACCGGCCGATGGCAATCGACATCGCCATTGAAACGCCACTGCAGGACGACGTGCGCGGCCTGGTCGAGGAACTCAACCAGACCTTGCTCGAACTGACGCCGCCGGAGCATTGCTACCATCTGACGGTCGAGCAGATGGCTGGTGAGGACACGACTGTCTTCATCGCCCGCGACAACGGCATGGCCATTGGCTGCGGTGCGCTGAAACGCCATGACGGCGCTGTCGGCGAGGTCAAGCGCATGTACACGCGGCCCTCGCATCGCGGGCAGAAGATCGGCGCGAAAATCGTCGAGCAGGTCGAGGCGCTGGCGCGCAACGAGGGGCTGAAGCGCCTGGTGCTGGAGACGGGCGACCGTCACCCCGCGGCGTGGACCGTCTACGAACGCGCCGGGTTTTCGCGTTGCGGCCCGGTGCTGGATTATCCCGATTCCGAGTGGTCGGTGTTTTACGAAAAGAGCCTTTGATGAGCGACCTGACCCAGCTGACGATTTCACAGGCCCGCGCCAAGCTGCACGGCAAGGAAATCACCGCGACCGAGATCACCGAGGCCTATCTCTCGGCCATCGATCGCGCCAATCCCGCGCTCAATGCCTATGTCGCGGTGACAGGCGACAAGGCGCGCGACATGGCCAAGGCGTCCGACGCAAGGCTGGTCAAGGGCGAGGGCGGTGCGCTGGAAGGCATCCCGCTCGGAATCAAGGACCTGTTCGGCACCGAAGGCGTCCATACGCAGGCCTGCAGTCATGTGCTGGACGGATTCAAGCCGCGCTACGAATCGACCGTTACGTCAAATCTGTGGGCCGACGGCGCCGTCATGCTCGGTAAACTCAACATGGACGAGTTCGCCATGGGCTCGTCCAACGAGACGTCCTACTATGGCCCGGTCATCAATCCGTGGCGGCGCTCGCGCCTAGACACGGTGGTGATGCCGACGACGCATCAGGGTGATGGCGGCTTCGTCTCGGCCGGCGGCACCAGGACCGCGCGCAGCCTGGACAATGCGCAGCTGGTGCCGGGCGGTTCTTCCGGCGGTTCGGCAACCGCAGTGTCGGCCTTCCTGTGTGCCGGCGCGACCGCGACGGATACTGGCGGCTCGATCCGCCAGCCGGCCGCCTTCACCGGCACGGTCGGCATCAAGCCGACCTATGGCCGCTGCTCGCGCTGGGGCATCGTCGCCTTCGCCTCGTCGCTCGACCAGGCCGGCCCGATCGCTCGTGACGTGCGCGATGCCGCGATCCTGCTGAAGTCGATGGCCTCCGTCGATCCGAAGGACACGACGTCGGTCGACATGCCGGTACCGGACTATGAGGCCGCGATCGGCAAGCCGATCAAGGGCATGAAGGTCGGCATTCCCAGGGAGTACCGCGTCGACGGCATGCCCGAAGAGATCGAAGCGCTGTGGCAGAAGGGCATTGCCTGGCTGAAGGACGCCGGCGCCGAGATCGTCGATATTTCCCTGCCGCACACCAAATATGCGTTGCCTGCCTATTACATCGTGGCGCCCGCCGAGGCTTCGTCCAACCTCGCCCGCTACGATGGCGTCCGCTACGGCTTGCGCGTGCCGGGCAAGGATATCGTCGACATGTATGAGAAGACCCGTGCCGCCGGTTTCGGCCGTGAGGTCAAGCGCCGTATCATGATCGGCACCTATGTGCTGTCGGCCGGCTATTACGACGCCTACTATCTGCAGGCGCAGAAGGTGCGCAATCTGATCAAGCGGGATTTCGAGACTGTCTTCGCCGCCGGCGTCGATGTCATCCTGACCCCGGCAACGCCATCCGCCGCCTTCGGCATCGCCGACGAGGACATGGCTGCCGATCCGGTCAAGATGTACCTGAACGACATCTTCACCGTCACGGTGAACATGGCCGGCCTGCCGGGCATCGCTGTGCCCGCCGGGCTCGACGCCAAGGGTTTGCCGCTCGGGCTTCAGTTGATCGGCCGGCCGTTTGACGAGGAAACCCTGTTCCAGACCGCCGCCGTCATCGAGCAAGCCGCCGGCACATTCCAGCCGGAGAAATGGTGGTAGCATGCCGCCCCCGTCTCGCATTTCCATCGTCGAGACGGAAGACGAACTGCTGATAACCAACCCACCGCGCATCTCGGATTTCAGGATGGGCTTCGTCCTGGTTGGGGCCGCGATCGTTGCCTATACCGGCTACATGGGATTGACCGACACGTCGCCCGCAAACGTCGCCAGCGGCACTCTCGGACTGCTGTCGTTCACTGCGATCATTGCCCTCTTCACCTACTTCCTCGGCAAGGATTTCATGTGGCTGGTGTTCGGCAAGGAAACCCTGCGGCTAACCGACGTGGCAGCCGTGCGCGACGTCAGGGGTTTTGTGCGAAATCGTTCCTCATTGCCTTTGAAAGGGCACCTTGAGGCCGAAATCCTCGACCATACCTATCCAACGGATGAAGCGGGGCTGTCGGAAGTCATCAGGTTGACCAACACCAACGGCGTCCTTGTTTTCGGCAGGGAGTTGAGCCGGCCCGAGGCCGAGGCTGTGACAAGTGCCGTCGAGCACTTCATCGGTCGTGAGAATTCGAGCCGACGATAGGCAGCCAATGTTCTTCTACCTTTCCAAGATCTTCTGGTTCTTCATCCAGCCGCTCAACCTGGCGATCTTCCTGCTGCTAGCGGGACTGCTCGCGGTCACGATCGGGCGCCGACGGTTAGCGGCCGCCGGCAGCGTGCTGGCATTTTTGATCCTTGCACTGTCAGCATGGACGTCGCTCGGCGCCATGATGCTCAATCCGTTGGAAGAGCGCTTTCAACGCCCGCCGCTGCCGGAAAAGGTCGACGGCATCGTCGTGCTCGGCGGCGGCTTCGAGGGCGCCATCAATCTGGCGCGCGGCGGCTATGAGCTGAACAGCAGCGGCGATCGGATGGTCGAGACCGCGATTCTCGCCCGGCGCTTTCCCACCGCCAAGGTGGTCGTCTCCGGCGGCACCGGCGCGTTGTTTCTCGATGGCGAGGGCGATGCCGCAACCGCGCCGCGCCTGCTCACCGCGCTTGGCGTGGCCGCCGACTGGATGATCCTGGAGAACAAGTCCCGCAACACCTATGAGAACGCGGTCTTCACCAAGGAGTTGGTAACGCCGAAGCCCGGCGAGACCTGGCTGCTGGTGACCTCGGCCTTCCATATGCCGCGCGCCAAGGCGCTGTTCGACAAGGCCGGCTTTGCAACCGTTCCATGGCCGGTCGACTATCGCACCTCGGGACGGGAAGGCGTCGGCCTGTTCCGCGACAATCCAGCCGATTCGCTGCGGGCCACCACCATGGCCATCCGGGAATGGATCGGGCTTTTTGCCTACTGGCTGTCAGGCCGGATCGATCAGCCTTTTCCGGGCGGCTGACCGATCACCGCCTGCCTGGCCGCCGAGAAGAACTGGCGCCGCACCAGCACCGCCAGCAGCAACAGCGTCGACAACACGAACACCATGGGGTCGACGAACCAGCCGAGATAACCGATCGAGAAGAACACGCCGCGCAGGCCGGAGTTGAAGTGCTTTCCGGCCAGCATGTTCATTTGCGCCGCACGCCACACCGCCGTTTCGGTGACCGGATTGCGCGAGGCTTCGCCATGCGGGATCGGTACGGCGCCGATCAGGATCGTGCAATAATTGAACAGCCGGTACGCCCAGCCGAATTTGAAGAACGAAAACGCCAGGATCAGCACCAGCCCAAACACCTTTATCTGGAAGGCCGCGCGCGACGGCGCGCCACCCAGAGGCAGGTCGCTGAGCACTTCAAGAACCCGGTCGGACGCGCCGAGCAGGGCAAAGCAGCCGCCGATCGCGATCAGCGAGCTGGAGGCGAAGAAGGCGGTGCCTTGCTGCAGCCCGCTCATGATGGCGGTGTCGACGATGCGGATCTCGCGCTCGGCCATGGTCCGCATCCAGGCTTGCCGCTGTGCATTCATCGCCGTCGTCAGCGACATCCGGCTGACAAGCTTGCCGTCGGAGGCAAACGTGTGCAGCAGCCACGCGACGAGGAAGAAGGCCAGCGCCGCGAGATCGGCTGTCGAAAGATCGAGGGAATCGCCCATGGCCTGAATTTATCACATTCAGGGCGATCGCTTCGATGTCCGCATTCAGCGATCGTGCCAATGTCGCTGCCGGAGCAAACAAGGTCGGCGGGTGCAGCGCCGCGATTTCCAAAAGAGCGGAAACATCGTGGGAATTCCTATATGTAGTCCTCGACCTGACTCCAGGAGACAACGCCGCGTGTTCCTTTCGGTTTTCGACCTGTTCAAGATCGGCATAGGACCCTCGAGTTCGCACACGATGGGACCGATGACCGCCGCGGCGCGGTTTCTCGACGAGGTCGCGGGAAATGACTGGCCGCGCCCGGCGGGTGTGAAGGTCGACCGCCTTGGCGCCAGCCTGCACGGGTCACTCGCCTATACCGGCATCGGCCACGGCAGTGACCGCGCCGTCATGCTCGGCCTTGCCGGTCTGACGCCGCAGACGGTCGATCCCGACCAGGCCGATGGCATTGCCAGTCGCATCGCCGCCGAAAAGCGTATTTCGCCGCCCGGCCATCCCACCTATCGCTTCGATCCGGCCAGCGATCTGGTGCTGGACCGCAAGACGCCGCTCACCGGCCACGCCAACGGCATGGCGTTCTACGCCTATGATTCCGGCGGCCGCCTGCTGCTCAAGCGCATCTATTATTCGATCGGCGGCGGCTTCGTGGTTTCCGAAGAGGAACTGCAGCGGATGAAGGCCAAGGGATCGGTGACGACGGAAGGCAAGAAAGTGCCTTATCCGTTCAAGAATGCGGTCGAGATGCTGGCCATGGCCGGCAAAAGCGGCCTTTCCATCGCCGACATGAAACGCGTCAACGAGGAGACGCAGATGACGCGCGAGGCGCTCGACGCCGGCCTCGACGGCATCTGGAGCGCCATGAAAGGCTGCATCGACCGCGGCCTGTCGCAGGACGGCATCATGCCGGGCGGGTTGAAGGTGCGCCGCCGTGCCCGCATGCTGCATGACAAGCTGCAGGAGCAATGGCAGCAGAACAAGCCCAATCCCTTGCTCGCCAATGACTGGCTGTCGATCTACGCCATGGCGGTGAACGAGGAAAACGCCGCTGGCGGCCGGGTCGTCACAGCGCCGACCAACGGTGCGGCCGGCACGCTGCCGGCGGTGCTGCGCTACTGGCTGCATTTCCATCCCGAGGCGGACCAGCCGAGCATTCGTGATTTCCTGCTGACGGCTGCTGCGGTCGGCGGCATCATCAAGACCAATGCTTCGATCTCCGGCGCCGAAGTCGGCTGTCAGGGCGAGGTCGGGTCGGCATCGGCAATGGCGGCGGCCGGCCTGTGCGCCGTCATGGGCGGTACGCCCGAGCAGGTCGAGAATGCCGCCGAGATCGCGCTCGAACACCATCTCGGCATGACCTGCGATCCGGTTGGCGGGCTGGTGCAGGTGCCGTGCATCGAGCGCAATGCGCTGGGCGCGGTCAAGGCGGTGACGGCAGCGTCACTGGCCATCAAGGGCGACGGCACCCATTTCGTACCTCTCGATGCAGCAATCGAGACCATGCGCCAGACCGGCCTCGACATGAACGAGAAGTACAAGGAAACCAGCCTGGGTGGGCTCGCCGTCAACGTCGTGGAATGCTGAAGGCTGGCCTAAACTGCCACTGTGGAGAAGTCGATCCGGTCGTTGACGCGTCCGCATGCGGGACTAACCTTAAGCGATGTCTCTCAATCTCATAAAACTCTGTGTCGGCTGCGACAGCGTCGAAGATCTCGAGGAGTGGATCGCCTTCCGCCTCGACGAGCGGCGGCGCGCCGGTGAGCCGGTCGAGCAATATCACACCACGCGCATGATGCCGACGCGCGGCGCCGAGGTCACCGATGGCGGTTCGCTCTATTGGGT
>NZ_RZPB01000249.1:0-7574 GCF_003998535.1 Mesorhizobium sp. M7A.F.Ca.AU.002.02.1.1
GCCCAGTATTGCGGGTACATCAGCAGCGCCGCGGCCCTGGCGAATTCCGCCGGGAAGCTCTTCTGCTGCCAGAAGAATTGTGCTCCGAGATTGAGGCCGAGCGGCAGGCGCGGCGTGCCGGTCTCGGCAAAAGGCGGGCGGATCGCGTCGTAATCCTCGGCCATCCCGTCGGGGCCGTCGAACTCATAGTCGAGCACCGGCAGCACCAGTTCACCCGCCGCGTCGACCAGCACGCCGGTCGCGCCATGGGTGGTGATCGAAATGGCGTCGATGCGCTGTTCGCGGTTGAGGCCGGCAAGGCTTTCGAGGATGAATGCCCACAAGGCCTCGACATCGTGATGTGGGTAAGGCGCCTGCCGCACCGGCGCATTCGCCATGCGGCGCAGCGCCACCTCGCTCAACGCAGCGAGGTCGACCAGCGCCACCTTGGCGTTGGTCTTGCCTATGTCGATGACGGCGATGTGGCGCATCGCAGTCATGCCATATGGAACATTGTTTCCAGCTTCACGGCCACCGGCTCGTTGTCCGGCCTGGTTTCCATGATGTCGGCCATGTGGGCCCACCAGCGCTGCATCACCGAATGCCCGGGCAATTCGTCCATGCGGTGGTCGTCTTGCCGCCACAGCACACCGAACAGGATATTGGTCTCCTCGTCGAGATGGATGGAATAATCGGAGACGCCGGCCTGCTTCAGCAGCGCGACCAGCGACGGCCAGATCTCGTCATGGCGCTTCTTGTACTCTGCCTTCATGCCGGGCTTCAGCTTCATCTTGAACGCGTATTTCTCGGCCATCAACGCCCTCCGCGCAGCCGCCGCCAGACGATCGGCAAGGCGATGACGATGATCAGCAGCAGGCCGATGAAGATCGACATGACGATGCCCGGCACATTGAGCAGGCCGAGCCCGAAGGTCACCAGCCCCATGATGAAGGCGGCGAGCACGACGCCCAGAATGCTGCCGGCGCCACCGAGGATGCTGACGCCGCCGAGCACCACCATGGTGATGACTTCGAGTTCATAACCCTGCGCGATCGAGGGCCGCGTCGAACCGAGGCGCGAGGTGATCAGCACCGAGGCGATGCCCGACATCAGCCCGGTCAGGCAAAACAGGATGAACTTGGTGCGGCCGACGCGCACGCCGGAAAATTGCGCAGCGACCGGATTGTTGCCGATGGCGAAGACGCGTCGGCCGAAACTCGTGCGGTGCAAGAGGAACCAGTAGACGACAGCCGCGATCAGGAACAGCACCAGCTCGAACGACACCACCCACCAGACATAGCCCTGGCCGAAGAAGGCGAAGCTTGAGGGATAGCCTTTGTAGGCCTGGTCGCCGAGGATGATGAAGGCGATGCCGCGAAACAGGCTCATCGTGCCGATGGTGACGACGATCGAGGGCAGGCCGAGCCTTGTCACCAGCAGACCGTTGAAGGCGCCGCAGCCGAGCCCGACAACGATGCCGATTGCCACCAGCACTGGCGTGCCGGCGCCGGCCTGCACCGCCATGCCCATCATGGTCGACGCCAGCGCAATGATGGCGGCCACCGACAGATCGATCTCGCCCGAGATGATCAGCAGCGCCATGGCGAAGGCGATCAGGCCCTTCTCGGTGAAATTGAAGGTCAGATCGGACAGCGAGTACGGATCGAGGAAATAGGGCGAGGCGAAGCTGTTGATGGCGAAGATGGCGACGGCCACCACGACCAGCAGCGCTTCCCAGGAAAAGATCGCCGAACGCAGCGGCTTGTCGAGCCGGTCGGGAATGTGGCGCGGGGCAGGGCTGTCGGTCACGCCTCCACCTTTCTGAGGATGATGCGGCCTTGCTGGCGCTCGCCGCGCGCATTGAGCACGACGGCCAGAATGATTGCGCTGCCCGAAATCGCCATCTGCCAGAAGGGTGAGATGTTGATGACCGGCAGCGCGTTGGAGATGATGCCGAGGAACAGCGCCCCTAATACCGCGCCGCCGACCGAGCCGATGCCGCCGGCGATCGAGATGCCGCCGATGACGCAGGCGGCGATGATGTTGAGCTCATAGCCATTGGCGACCTCGACCGAGGCGATCACGTAGCGCGAGATCCAGAGATAGCCCGACAGGCCGCCAATCATGCCGGAGATGCAGAAGACGATGAATTTCGTCCGGCCGACATCGATGCCGGCATAGACCGACGCCGTCGGGTTGACGCCGATTGCGTAGATCGAGCGGCCGAGCGCGGTGCGTGTCATCACAACGAAGAACAGCGCAATGACCAGGATGGCGATCCACGACAGCACCGGAATGCCGAGGAAGGCCGCGCGCTGGAAGCCGATGAACTCCGGGCTCATCTTGTCGGCATTGACCCAGGCACCGCCGGACAGGACGAAGGTGGCGCCGCGATAGATGGTCAGCGTGCCCAACGTCACCACGATCGAGGGGATGTTCAGCCGCCAGACCAAAAGGCCGTTGATGGCGCCGAGCACCAGGCCGACGACCAGCGCAATGACGATCAGCAGCGGGATCGGGATCGCCGGATGCGCGGCGTTCAGCATCGCCACCACCATGCCGGTGAAGCAGAGGTTGGACGCCATCGACAGGTCGATCGACCGGGTCAGGATGACCACCATCTGGCCAAGCGCCAGGATCATCAGGATCGAGGTGTCGTTGAACACCTGACGCAGATTGGCCGGATCGGCGAAGGCCGGAAAACGCGTCGAGATCAGCCCGATCAAGACGATGATGGCAGCAGCCAGCCAGATTTCGCGGTATTTGAGGAAAGCCTTCATGCCGCGATCCCCGCTGCCGTCCGAACCAGCGTCTCGGCGTCCAGCCCCTTGTTGTCGTAGACCGCCGCGACTAGCCCCTCGCGCATGACCACGACACGGTCGGACATGCCGAGGATTTCGGGCAGCTCGGACGACACCATGATCACCGACAGGCCTTGCGCCACCAACTCGGCCATGAAGCCGTGCACGGCGGCCTTCGAGCCGATGTCGATGCCCTTGGTCGGCTCGTCCAGGATGATCACCTTGGGCGACGTCGCCAGCCATTTGGCGATGACGATCTTCTGCTGGTTGCCGCCCGACAGCGTGCCGACATCCTGGCTGAGCGAAGAGGCCCTGAGGTCGAGTCGCTCGGTGTAGGAGCGGGCCAGATCGAACTCCTCCGACAGCCGCAGCAGGCCGGATTTCGACGTGCGCTTGAGCGAAGGCAGCGAGACGTTATGGAAGATCGGCAGGCCGATCACCACGCCTTGCTTGCCGCGTTCTTCCGGTACGTAGACGATGCCGGCATCGATCGAATCCGCAGCCGATTTCGGCGCGATCGTCTTGCCTTCCAGCGTGATCGTGCCGGCTGAGGTGCGGGTGATGCCCGATATCGCCTGCATCACCTCGCTGCGGCCGGCGCCGACAAGGCCGTAAAAGCCGAGGATCTCGCCCTTGTGCAGTTCGAAGCCGATATCGTTGAATTCGGTCGGATGCGACAGGCCGGAAACGGAGAGCACCGGTGCGCCGATCTCGGCCTTGCGCTGCGGGAAGATGTGATCGACCGCGCGGCCGACCATCAGGCGCACGATCTGGCTCTGGCCGGCATCCTTGATCAGGCCTTCGCCGACCATCTCGCCATCGCGGAACACCGTGTAGCGGTCGGCGATGCGGTAGATCTCGTCGAACTTGTGGCTGATGAACAGGATCGCCTTGCCATCGCTCTTGAGGAATTCGATCAGCAAAAAGAGCTCCTCGATCTCCTTCATGGAAAGCGCGGCGGTCGGCTCGTCCATGATGACGATCTGCGCGTCGATCGACATGGCACGCGCAACCGCGACCAGATGCTTGTTGGCGATGCCGAGGTCCTTCAGCCGCGCGTCGGCGTCGATATGGCCGGCATGCATGGTGTCCAGCACTTCGCGCGCATTCTTGCGCATCGTGCGCCAGTCGATGGTGCCGAAACGCGTGCGTGGCGCGTGGCCGAGAAAGATGTTTTCGGCGACGCTCAGATCGTCGAACAGCACGGTTTCCTGGTGGATGGCGGTGACGCCATGGCCGAAGGCGGCATGCGCGCTGGGCAGGGTGACGGCGTGGCCGTCTATGCTGATCGTGCCCCCGTCGGGCTGGTAGATGCCGGTCATGATCTTGACCAGCGTCGACTTGCCGGCGCCGTTCTCGCCGATCAGCGCTGTCACCTGGCCCGGATAGAGCGACAGGCTGACATTGTGCAACGCGCGCACGCCGGGAAAGCTCTTGGAGATGCCGGACAGCGTCAGGCGTGGAGCCGGGGCCGGAGGCCGCTCCTTCACCGCGCCGTGTTGGGCTGTCGTGTCCATAGTCGTATCAAGCCCTGAAACAAGGTTCGTTTAAAGCCGCGGCGGGACGTGAGCCCCGCCGCGTCAGCTCTAGAGAACTCCAGATCAATAGATCTTGGAAAACTTTTCGATGTTCGACTTGTCGAACTGGAAGGGCGGAGCCATTGCAGCCGAGTTGGTGTCGTCGAGCGTGACCTTGCCGACGCGGCCGATCGACAGCGTGGCGCCGGGCTTGGCCTCTTCCTTCTTCACCGCCAGATCATGGGCGAGGTAGACGGCCGAGTAGCCGAGGTCGATCGGGTTCCACAGGGCAACCGCCTGGCTGGAACCGTTGTCGATGAACTTCTTGAACTCGGACGGCAGTGCGAGACCAGTGACATTGACCTTGCCGATCAGGTTCTCGTCGGTGACGACCTGGGCGGCGGCAACGACGCCGACGGTGGTCGGCGCGATGATCGCCTTCAGGTTCGGATAGGACTTCAACAGGCCCTTGGCTTCGTCGGTGCTCTTGGCCGAATCGTCATCGCCGTAGACGGTGGCGACGAGTTTGATCTTGGGGAACTTCTCCGGCAGGATCTTCTTGGCCGCGTCGATCCAGGCGTTCTGGTTGGTCGCGGTCGAGGAGGCCGACAGGATGGCGACCTCGCCGCCTTCCGGCAGGTGGTCGGCGGCGAGCTTGATGATGGTCTCGCCGATCAGGCCGGTGTCGGACGGGTTGAGGTGAAGCTGGCGACCTTCCTTGGCGACGCCCGAATCCCACGAGATGACGGTGATGCCGCGTTCCATGGCCTTCTTCAGCACCGGCACCAGAGCGTCGGCGTCATTGGCCGAAATGGCGATGGCGTTGACCTTCTGCGCGATCAGCGAATTGACCACTTCGATCTGCGCTTCGGCGGTCGCCTTGGTCGGGCCGGTGTAGATGATGTCGACATCGCCGAGTTCCTTGGCCGCCTCTTCGGCGCCCTTGTTGGCGGCATCGAAGAAGCCGTTGCCGAGCGACTTCACCACCAGCGCGATCTTGACGTTTTCGGCATAGGCGGCATTCACGAACATGGCGGCCGAGAATGCAGCCGTCACCATCAATTTCTTCAAGAAGCTCATCGAATTTCCTCCCTTGAGCGTTGCATTCCATCGCCGCTGCGAGCGCGAGTTGGCCTCAGGCCTGCAGTGAAGATTCTTCCTTGTTGGTTGCGGATGTGCGGGCGACGATCAGCGTCACGCCGGCGGTCTCCAGCATCTTGGCTTCACGATCGTCGATGCCGTCATCGGTGATGACGGTGGCGATGCGCGACAGGCCGCACAGGATGAGGCTGGAGCGTTTGCGGAATTTCGAGGAATCGACCAGCACCACCAACTCGTCGGCCTGGTCGATCAGTTTCTGCTCCGCCTGGATCAAGAGCGGATCGCCCTCCATCAGGCCGAGCGGCCCCAGACCCTGCGCACCCATGAACATGCGGCGCGCATAGAAATTGCGCGTCACGTCGTTGTCGAAGGGCGACAGGATGATGTTCTGCTCGCGATAAATGGTGCCGCCCGACAGCATCACCGTATTCTTGGAATGCTTGAGCAAATGCTCGGCGATGGGGAACGAATTGGTGAAGATCGGCATGCGGCGGCCGGTCAGGAAATGCACCATCTGGAAGGTGGTGGTGCCGCCATTGATGATGATCGGTTCGCCGTCGTTGCACAGCTCGACCGCTTCACGCGCAATCGCCCGCTTCTGCGAGGCGTTGATGGTTTCGTTGACGGAAAAGGGCCGGCCGGCCAGCCCGATGAACTGCGGCGGCGAGATTGCCTCGGCGCCGCCGCGCACGCGGCGCAGGCGCTTCTGGACGTGGAGAGCCGCGATATCGCGCCGGATCGTCGCCTCGGAGGACTCCGTCAGGTCGACCATCTCCTGCACCGTCACCACAGGCTTTTCCTGGACGGCGGACAGAATGATCCTGTGGCGCTCTTTTTCGTGCATGGTTCCTCCCTGCCCGGGCATCTAGGCACCCAAAACGCGCAGTGTCAATCATTTCCGATCATATAATTTCATTGTGCAGTGCAGTATGATCGATATTGATCGTTTGTGATTGACAAGCCGAGCGCTTCCGTGGAAATTCGGGGCCAAATGGCCGCGCCTTCTGCGTGCCTTCGGGAGGATTTCTTATGCTCGACAAGCGCACCGGCGCGCGCCTCGCCAATCTGTGGGACGAGGCCAAGGCTCACGCCATGAGCGGGCCGGAACTTCTGGTCTACCGTTCGAACACACTTGGTTCCGACAAGCGGGTCACCAACTATGGCGGCGGCAACACGTCGTCGAAGATCTGGCAGAAAGACCCGCTCACCGGCGAGGATGTCGAAGTGCTGTGGGTCAAGGGATCGGGCGGCGACAGCGCCTCGATCAAGCTGGACGGCTTTGCCACGCTCTACATGGACAAGCTGCGCGCGCTCAAAGGCCTCTATCGCGGCGTCGAGCACGAAGACGAGATGGTCGGCTTCCTGCCGCACTGCACCTTCAACCTCAATCCGCGTGCGGCTTCGATCGACACGCCGCTGCATGCCTACGTGCCGAAGCCCTTTGTCGACCACATGCATCCCGATGCCATCATCGCCATTGCCGCGGCGAAGGATTCGAAGGCGCTGACGAAAGAAATCTTCGGCGAGGCCATCGGCTGGCTGCCGTGGAAGCGCCCTGGCTTCGAACTTGGCCTGTGGCTGGAGAAATTCTGCCTCGAACACCCAGCCGCCAAGGGCGTCATCCTGGAAAGCCACGGCCTGTTCACCTGGGGCGACACCCCCAGGGAATGCTACGAGACGACGATCTCAGTGATCAACCAGGCGATCGAATGGTTCGAGCGCCGCTCCGAGGGTGTCGCTATCTTCGGCGGTGAAGCGGTCAAGTCGCTCGACGCCACTGAGCGCCGTGCCATCGCGGCCAAACTGATGCCGAGGATTCGCGGCCTGATCTCGGAAAGGAGCCACAAAACAGGCCATTTCGACGATTCCACTGCTGTGCTCGAATTCGTCAACTCCAGGGATCTGCGCCCGCTGGCGGCACTCGGCACCTCATGCCCCGACCATTTCCTGCGCACCAAGATCCGCCCGCTGGTCATCGAATTCGATCCGGCAAAGCCCGATGTCGATGCCGTCATCGCGCGTCTTGCCGACGACATCGCCGAATATCGCGTTGGCTACCAGGCCTATTACGACAGCTGCAAGCATCCGGACTCGCCCGCCATCCGCGATCCCAATGCCGTCGTCTCCCTGATGCCCGGCGTCGGCATGTTCACCTTCGCCGGCGACAAGGCGACGG
>NZ_RZPB01000024.1:0-20923 GCF_003998535.1 Mesorhizobium sp. M7A.F.Ca.AU.002.02.1.1
ACCCGATACGCTGCATGAAGACGTCTGCCGCACTCTGCTCGATGCCGGCAAGCCGGTGCTGCTCGAAAAACCGATGGCTCATGATCTTTCCGCTGCCAAGGCGATTGCGAAAGCGGCGGAGAGAAACGGCGCGCGTCTGTTGGTCGGCCACATCCTGCGGTTCGACCCGCGCTATTGCGAAGCCGCGGCAGCGGTGAAATCCGGGCGGATCGGCGAGCCGATCCACGGCAGCAGCGGCCGTTTCACCAATCGCGAAGTCGGTCTTCGCATGAACGGAAACTCGAGCGTCTGCTTCTACCTCGGCGTGCACGACGTGGATGCGCTGCAATGGATCTCAGGTTCAGACATCATCGCCGTCTACTCCCGATCGGTCGCCAAGCTCATGCCTTCGCTCGGAGTTCGCTCCGAAGACGCGATCTTCTCCACCGTCGAGCTGTCGAACGGAATGAGCGGACAGCTCTACTTCGGCTGGACGCTGCCACCGACCGTTCCGACCGGCATCTGGGCGCGCACCGAAATCATCGGCACCGAAGGCATGATCGACCTCGACGTGCGCGACCACGGTCTACGTATCCTATCGCATGGACAGTGGTCGCAGCCCGACGCCTTGCACTGGCCGACCGTCAATGGCCGCATCACCGGGGATCTCTTCGAGGAGGTCCACCATTTCATTTCCGCGGTTCGCGACGAAACCCCTTTCGTGATGCCGCTCGACGACGCCCTGCGCGCCGTCGCCGTCAATGATGCAATCCTGCGCAGCGTCAAATCAGGCCTGCGCGAACCGGTCGAAGATTGGCACATCCGATGAGAGAACCCTCATGACCCGCCAACAGAACATTTGGTGCAGGCGCTTTCTCGACCTCTCGCCGTTGATCCTGCTGGTCATCCTGCTGGCGATCTTCGCGCTCATCGACGCCCGCATCGTTTCAACCGCCAGCCTCATCAACATCGTCGCCCAGGCGACCCCGATCGCCATACTGGCGCTTGGCGCCCTGATCGTTCTGCTGACGGCAGGCATCGACCTGTCCGCCGGCGTCGGCGTCGCCTTCTGTGCCGTCTTCATCGCCAGCCTGATCGACGGCGGCGCCAGCCTGCCGCTTGCCTTGCTCGTCGGCTTTGCCGTGATGGTGGTGATCGGCCTCGCGAACGGCGCCGTTATCGCACTGTTGAAGATACCGCCCTTCGTGACGACATTGGCCACAATGGTCGCGCTGCAGGGCGCAACGCTTGCCGTTGCCTCCAAAGGCGTCCTGATGCTGAAGGATCCGACGCTTCGCGCGGTCGGCATCGAACGCAGCTTCGGCATTCCCAATGTCATTTTCGCAACGCTGCTGATCGTCGCCGTAGCAGCAATCCTGATGCGGCACAGCCGTTTCGGGCTGCGTACCTATGCGCTCGGATCGGATGCCGGAGCCGCGGAACTTGCCGGCATCCCGGTGACGAAACACACGATCCTCGTCTATTGCGCCTCCAGTATCTTCGTCTTCCTGACAGCCGTGATCATGATCAGCCGGGTGCCGGTCGTGACGCCCAACATCGGCGGGACCTCGCTGCTTCTGGACGCGATCGCCGCGGCCGTACTTGGCGGCACCAGTATTTTCGGCGGCAGGGGAACGGTGTGGGGCGCGGTCGTCGGCGCGCTGATCGTCAGCCTGCTGACGACAGCGCTTCGGGTGTTCGGCACGGACCCGTCCAGCCTCGAACTCTACAAGGGAGCAATCATCATGGTCGCTCTCCTGGCCGATTCCGGCATGACCTACGCCAAGGCCCGGCTTGTCGAGGCAGCACGATGAACGAGCCAGCTCCGGCCTTGCCGATCCCGCCTGGATCCAGCTTTGCGCTGATGACCTCCCCGGATACGGAAAGACACGCGACAGCCGGCGTGCATAAACCCGTCGTCATTCTACCGCTCGGCGCTGTCGAGCAACATGGCCCGCATCTGCCGCTCGGCGTCGATTGCTGGCTTGCGGAAGCGGTTGCGCTCGCCGCGGCGGAAGGACAGGCCTCCATCCGTGTCGCCGAACCTTTCGCCTATGGCTCGTCCGAGCATCATCGCTCTTTCTCCGGCACCATGAGCCTCAGCCCGCAGATCTTCATCGCCGTTCTCGTCGATCTCTGCACCTGCCTTGCCGAAGACGGCTTCCTGCCGGTCATGCTGAACGGCCATGGCGGAAACCGCGCCGCCATCCAGGTGGCGATCACCACCCTTGGCAAGCGTGGCATCGTCACCGCGGGTTTCTCGTATTTCGATCTCATCGCCGACGTGGCGGCGCAGGCCCTGCCCGATGCCGCCACAGGCACCGGTCACGCTTGCGCGCTTGAAACGTCGTTGATGATGCATGTGCTTGGCGACAGCGTTCGCCGCGATCTCATCCCGCCAGGCGGCACTCCGCCATCCTGGCCGGATCCTCACCTTTACGCCGCGCCGGCCGTCACCGTCTGGCGCCGTTTCGAAGCCATCCGCGACAACGGCGTCATCGGCACGCCATCGCAGGCAAGCGCGGAGGCCGGCAGCAGACTTTTCATCGCAGCCGTGGAACGCAGCCGCGCCGCCATTTTGAACATCCAATCCGAATTCGGCCAAAGGAACGCATGATGACAGTCCATTTCAAATCTTCTCTCGAAGGCCCCAACCTGCGTGGCATGGCGATCGTCTCGGAGCCGGAAGCAGCCGCCCGCATCGGCATCAACCGCATCGGCGGCGAGTGGATTGCCGGCAGCTCGGGCAAATTCCTGAAAATCGATAGTCCTTCGACGGGCGAGCATCTCGGCTATCTCTCCCTTTCCACCCGCGCCGATGTCGGTCGCGCGGTGAAAGCCGCCGAAGGCGCACGCGGGACCATGCGCAAGATGGGAACCTTCGCACGCGCTCAATTGTGCATACGCATCGCCGACGCGATCGACAGGCGCGCCGAAGAGCTTGCCCACCTGCTCTGCCTGGAACAGGGTAAGCCCTTCCACAGCGAGGCAAAGGCCGAAGCATCGGCGGCAGCTCTCGGTTTCCGCAATGCGGCAGAGCAGATGAAGTGGCTGGAGACGGCGGCGTTTCCCCTGGCCGATGCCAACAAGCGCGCCTTCAGCTTCCTGCAGCCGAAGGGCATCTTTGCCATCATCACGCCATGGAATTTCCCGCTCGCCCTGCCCTGCCTCTACTATCTCGGACCGGCCGTCGCAACGGGCAACACCGTTGTCTGGGTGCCGGCGCCGACGACATCGCTGATTGCCACGGCACTTGTCGAATGCTTCATCGAGGCGGGCTTGCCGGACGGCGCCATCAATCTCGTTCTGGGAGATGGTGCGGAGGTGGGCGACGAGGCCGTCGTTCATCCGGGCACCCATGCCATCGGCTTCACCGGCAGTTCCGCCACCGGCGCGACGATCGCCCGGCGTGGCGCGGGCAAGCCGCTTCTGCTCGAAATGGGCGGCAACGGCCCGACCATCGTGCTAGCCGATGCCGATATCGACATGGCCGCCGCCCAGGTGGGGGCCGGCTGCTTTGCCAATGCCGGGCAGATCTGCACGGCCACCGAACGCGTGCTGGTGCATAAATCCATCCATGACCGGTTTATCGAAGGTCTGGTGAAAGCGGCCGCGAAGGTGAAAATGGGCGACCCTTTCGATCCCGCGACGACGATGGGGCCGATCAACAATGCGGTCGCCGTCGACAAGGTGCTCAGCCACATTGCGGACGCCCGCGCTCGTGGCGCCGAGATCGTCACCGGCGGCAATGTGGCGTCGGGTTTTGCCACCAATCTCTATTTCGAGCCGTCGATCGTCACAGGACTGACCCGGGAAAGCCTGCTCAACGTCGAGGAATCCTTCGGGCCGATTGCACCCGTGCTGACCTTCGAGACCGACGAGGAGGCGATGGAACTTGCGGCGTCCAGCCCCTACGGCCTGTCGGCCGCGGTCTTCACCAGCACCATCAAGAACGCCTTTGCCTTTGCTGAAAGCCTGAGGGTCGGTATCGTCAACGTCAACGAGATGAGCTGCTATTGGGAGCCGCATATTCCTGCCGGCGGCGCCGCCGGGACGCAGAGCGGCCTCGGCCGCACCGGGGGTCGGCACACGCTGATGGAAATGTGCGACCTGAAGACGATTACCGTGGACGTCACTCGCTGACATTCAAGGCCCGCGCCTTTTGCGCGGGCCTCCCGTGCGACCGTATGCCGTTCGGCAGCGAGCTGTCAGATGGACCGGCGCAGGCTGTCGGCCATTTTCTCGCCAATCATGATCGAGGTCAGATTGGTGTTTGCCTGGCAATCGAGCGGCATGATCGACGCATCGATAACCCGCAGCCCTTCAAAACCGTAGACCCGGCATTCCGGATCGACCACGGCCTCACCGGGCCTACCCATGCAACAGCCGCCGATCCCATGCTGCGCATCGGAAGACTGCGCCAGCAGGAAATTGTCGACCTCCTCGTCGCTTGCCATTTCGAGCCATGACAAAGGCAGATCGGAATCCCCCAGCAGGACGCGCTCGGCGATCGCCTGGATCGGCGCTTGCCGGGCAATCTCGCCAAGGTGGCGATAGGCGATACGCATGCGCTGAAGATCCATCGGATCGTCCAGCATGTTCTCTTCCACGATCGGCTGGTCGAAGGGATTGGCGGAACGCAACTGCACGGTGCCCCGGCTCTTGGCTTCCATCAGGATCAGATTGACCATGGCCTCGCCGAACTGGGCGCTGTCGGATTCCACGCCGATACCGCCATGGTTCATGGCGACGTAAAGAATGTCGTCGCGCTCGGCACCCGGCACGCCGGAACTCGTCCGCACACAGCAGTTGGTATGCCGCGCGTCGACATCGGTCGCCTTGAATTCCGGCTTCAGCTTCAGTTCGATGCGGCAATAAGGATGGTCGAAGAAACCTTCGCCGACCGGCAGGTCGGCAAGCACCTCGATGTCCTTTCGATTCAAGAGAGCCGCCGGACCGATGCCCGAGCGCTGCAGGATGACTGGAGAGTGGATGGCGCCGGCCGAGACGATGACCAGCGGCGCCTCGAATTTGCGAACCTGACCGGCCACGATGGCCAAAACGCCGATCGCTTTCTTGCCATCGAAAAGCACCTTGTCCACCGTCGCCTGCCCGATGATGGTGAGGTTCGGCCGGTCGCGGGCAGCTTCCAGATAGCCGTCATTGACCGACACGCGCTTGCCGGCTCGACTGTTGATGGGATAGGTGCAAGCCCCTTCGGCATCCGGAGCATTGAGATCGTCATGCCAGGGATGGCCGAGGGCCATCGCGCTTTGGCGCATGGCCTTGTCGACGCTTCCCCAGCTTTCGACAGGCGCGCGGTAGATCGGAATCGGGCCATCGCTGCCGTGAAAATTAGCCGCGATCGGGTCATCCTCCAGCCGGCGGAAGAAGGGCAGCACGTCGGCTCCCGACCAGCCCTTGCATCCGATTTCCTCCCAGCGGTCGAAGGCATGGAGCACGCCGCGAATGGCAATCTGCCCATTGACGGCCGTCGAACCGCCAAGCCCCTTGCCGCGCCAGTAGACCCGATGCTCCTGCCGCTTGGTGCGGCGAGCCATCAGGTCGGGGTACATATATTGTTGCTGAAAATGATCGGGAAGCAGCAGGTTGAAGGGATTTGGACTCGCCATCTCGGCAGGTTGCTCGCCGCTCCGGTAGTCCGGCCCCGCTTCCAGCAAAAGCACGTTCGTGGCCGCATCTTCGGTGAGCCGGGCGGCAAGGACAGCCCCGGCTGCGCCGGCTCCGACAACGATGACATCAAAGGGCATGCCGCACTCCCTACATCCGACCAATGCACGGCTCACTCGACCGCGACATCATCTTTGATTTCATTGTGCACGATCATCTGCTGGCATTCAGGCTCGGCGACGGACGCCGGAACCGACCACCTTAGCCGCCGTTGCACGACAGCAAGATCATCATGATTTGTTTTATATGTAAATATGATTTCGTATATGAACCCATCGGAAGTATCTCTTTTCACCATCTACTCCATACAGCGCGACGAACCCCGGTGCTTTCCGTCCCCCCTGCCGGCGGCTCTCACACCGTCATCGTCCATCGCCTTTTGATGTCGATCGGCCCTCGATAAAAGCGGTGTTCGACGCGCTGCCCTTCCACGTCGCCCCCAGGGAACAACTGCTTCCATGGAAAGTTAGTCCATGGCTACACCGCCGGTGAGCTTTCACGACAATCCAAGGGAGACAAATCATGGCGACTGCAAAAAGAGCGACGACCAAGGGACTGGAGGCTTTGTTCCTCGATGGGCTGAAGGACATCTACTACGCTGAAAAGAAGATACTCAAGGCCTTGCCGAAGATGGCAAAGGGCGCCGAATCCGAGGAGGTGGCTGCGGCCTTCGAAAAACATCGCATGGAAACCGAAGGCCAGGTTGATCGGCTCGAGCAAGTGTTCGAACTTATGGACAAACCGGCGCGCGGCAAAACCTGTCCGGCGATCGACGGCATTCTTGAGGAAGGGTCGGAAATTCTCGACGAATACAAGGGCGACCCAGCCCTGGATGCTGGGCTGGTCGGCGCGGCACAGGCCGTCGAACATTATGAAATCGCGCGCTACGGCACGTTGGTCGCGTGGGCTGAACAGCTTGGCAAGAGCGACGTGGTCAAGCTCCTCAACGAGACATTGAAAGAGGAGGTCGCGACGGACGAAGCGCTTTCCGGGCTGGGCGAAGGCGGTGTCAATGAGCGCGCCCTGGAGCAAGCTGCCTGACTGGGCGTCCTGACTGAAGTCGCCCCGGCAAAGTCGCCGGGGCGACTTTCGCGACCCTAACCGCAGCGTCGTCGATAGCACCTCTTTCAGATGCAATCAGACCCACCCCGATACTTCGGGGTGGGTCTGCTGAAATCACCCGCGATCAGCGGTTTTTGTGACTTTGTTCGCCAGCTTTCACGTGCTGTTCGTGGGTTCCACCACGCATGCCGGATCCATCGCCCTGCTGCCGTTGACCACCACCAGCGGCCTGCTGTTGCTGACGGTTTTTATTGTCGGCATTCTTGTGGCTCTGCTGGCCTGCCTTCACATGCTGTTCGTGGCTACCACCTTGATTGGGCATTCTTCTTCTCCTTCACAATGCACGAGGCGACAACCGCCTCGATTGCCTAAGAAGAGTCAGGCGCGAACGTTCCCTTACGTAACATTTTGTGAAGACCCTCAGACAAGCCGGGCGTTCGAAGGAGCTTGAGATGGATGCCGACCCGGAGAGCGTTGCGCCAACCTCGGGAGTAAGGTGCGTTGCACTGTCCCGCTGAATTGAAATGGGTGGTCTCGAAAGCTTGCTGGATAGCGAGATGCGCACCTTGCCACGCCGTTTATGCATTTGCGCGGAACGGTGGTGCTGTTCGCGTAGGCCGCATTGGGAGTCATCAGAGGTGCCATGAGAACGGCGATTGTCGAGATGGCGGTGAATGTTTTCGTCAAGCTGCGTAGCATGATCGAATTCCATCCTTGGATTCAGTTGAGGTTCAGGTTCGACCGCTCAGCCTTTTGCGGATGTCAGTCTGGCGTTGCGGCTGTGATGTTGGGCAACTCAGCGTAATTCAGCGTGAAATAACGATCATCGTTCCCCGGTGTCTTCGCATGATCGTCGAGAGATGATTTCCGGTCTTCGCGGCCCGTGCATCCGGATGGCTGTCAATGGAGGCTCGGCAGGCGATCCGCTTAGACAATGTCGTCGGCCAGGGCTGCAAGGCCCCGCCGACACAGAAGCTCGCCGCGGGATAAGGCTGGCCGAGGCAATTGAGAGAAGTAGATCAACCGTCACCTTGCAGGAACCGCCAATGCGATCTGCCTGTTAGCCTGGACGGACCCATTCCAGCGCAATTCACGTTGAGATCACGCGGAGCACTGCAAAGCATGCGTCATAAGGGAGGAACCCGACATGACGCTCAACATCAATAAGCCGCTGCGTGTAGCCCCAGTCGAAATTTCAGCTCGCGAAACAGCCTCATCCTTCACGGTTCGGTCTCCGCGCCTCCTTGCTTGGCGCAGCGCGTTAACGGCACGGATGTCTGGCCCTGGGGGAGCCTACAATGTCGGCAACCTCATTGGTCTTTGTCAGGGGATTACGGCGCAGATTCTCGTATCCGGCGATCTGAACCAACTCCTCTGGACAGGCGCGCCGGCCGCCATCAGCCATTATTTGACGGGCAATTTCGCTGCGATCGCAATGACCTCGGCGACGGCGATCTTCTTCGCCAGCGGCGAGATCTACCATCGCGCCTGGAACGGACGTCTCAAGCCTAGGGAAAATCTCAACCGCCTGGGTGATTTCCTGTCCGGCGTTGGTGCCGGTTGCCTTGGCCTGGCCCTGTTTGAACTTGGCCATCCGTTGCTGGCGTTGACATCGGGCCTGCTTCATTCCGTTGGAAAATTCGGCAGTGCTTGCCACCGACCCGGTGTCCGGATCCTCAACTTGTCGGAATACGGCCCCGACCCGTTTCGCGTCATGGTCCTTCTCAGCCGGCTGCCGGCCCTCATCGCCGCCGGGACAGAACTCTGTGCATCGCTGTTCAAATTCGAAGTCGAACAGCCACAGCATTGGTCTACGCCCGCCAGCCTTCTCGTTTGTTACCTGCTCTGGTCCTGGGCTGACCTGCTTCTGTTCCGATCGAGCCAACCTCGCGCAGCCCGCGATCATTCCGCCGGCTGATCAAGCTTCGCTATTCCAACCTCATTTGGAGAGACACCATGTTTGGATCATCATCCGACAATTCCGCAGAACAGATCGGCCGCTCCTATCCCTTGCAGCGACGCATCGGCACGATCTGCGTTTTCGGCGGCGCCATGCTTGGCAACGATCCCGACCACGCCCGTTGCGCCACCATCCTTGGCGAGACGATAGCCGCAGCAGGTATTCGCCTGGTCTATGGCGGTGGCTGTGATGGCCTGATGGGCCAGGTGGCTATTGCCGCAGCAGAAGGGGGTGGAACCGTGATCGCGATCACCCCGCAGTTCCTGATCGAGCGGATGAGAATGCTATTATCGGGATGCCAGACGATTTCAGTTCCCGACATGAGTATCCGCAAACAGCTCATGTTTGACTACGCGGATGCATTTGTAGCCTTGCCTGGCGGCATCGGAACCGTTGAGGAACTGACCGAGGTCATGACGCTTCGCAAGCTGGAAAGGCACTGCAAGCCGCTGGTCCTGGCGAATTTCAAAGGCTTCTGGTCACCACTTCTCGGCGTCTTCGAGAGCATGTCCGAGGCTGGCTTCATGAACTCGTCAACTCGATGCACGCAAATGGTTTCGGCAACCCCGGAGGCCATCCTTCCGCTTCTTCAGCGCAGCGTCAGTTTCGAGCAGAACGAACCGCCAACGCCCGTCCTGCTGCCCACCATCCCCGTCTTGCGCAGATCACATATATCGAGTGCTGGCCCCGGATAGATCGCGAACCAAAAGACGCGTTCTTCCGCGCAACACCAGCCACCTCGACGATGACGGGGTCCGTCGGCCCCGATCATCGCTTTCAAACCCGATCACAAACCGTTGGAGCCATTGCCCGCTGTGGTGATGCGATCAATCATGTCCAGATTCAAGGCAAATTCCTTGCTAATGCTTGCTGCGCTCATTTGGGGAGTGGGCAATGTGTCCCACAAGACCATACTGGCCCACCTCGATCCCATGGCGGTTGTTTTCCTGACCAGCGTGATCGCCGGACTGGTGACGTTGCCATTCGCGGTGCGGGAGCGCGACCCCGAAACCAACACCGGCTGGTTTCCAAGTGTGGCGAGAGTGGTTCTGCTTTTTGCTCTCGGCTGTGTGGTCCAGCAATTGTCCTATGTCAGCACGACGGTGACGAACTCGAGCCTCCTTATCAGCGCTTCCACTGTTATCACGCCGATCGCCGCATGGCTGATCATGAGGGAGCGTCCAAGTGCACTGATCCTATTCGTCGCAATTCTGACGGTCGTGGGCTCGGCTCTCCTGGCGGGCGGCTTCAATGGTTCGGCAACCGCCGGCGACGCTTTCGCCGTCCTGACTGCAATCTGTTTTGCAGTATGGACGGTCGAACTCGGGCGGCATGTGCAGGCACATGGCCATCCCTTCGCGACGGCGGCCGCACAGTTCATCGGCACGGCCGTTGCCACGCTACCTTTCGCCCTGCAGGGCACAATGACATTTCAGGCAATTATGGCAGCATGGCCAGAACTCATCACGCTTGGTGTGTTCTCGACCGCTGTCGGCTTTTGCCTGCAGACTTCTGCACAGCGCTACACCACTTCGTCCCATGCGGCGGTGATTTGCAGCGGAGAGGGTGTGTTCGCCGCCATTTCCGCTGCCGCTCTGCTTGGTGAACGGCTTTCGCCCGACGGGCTTCTGGGTGCGGGCGTCATTCTGTCCTGTGTGCTGTTCACCGCCGTCTCGGCGGGCCCGAAGCTCGATCCGTCAGTGTCATGATCGCCTCGGCAATGTCGCTCTGCTCTGGGGCCGCGCCATTCAGACCACCGACGGGCAAGTCTGTTTCTACTCCCGGATTCATGCCAAGCTACTCGCCTGGCCGCATTCATCCTTCTGGAAAACGAGGTCTACTTCGATGCTCCACGGCGAAACGTCCTCCTTCGAAGCCGCCAACATACCGAACCGGTCAAACCAGAATTCAGACGACGGCCTCAACGACAAGCCGACCTTGAGAGGCATCAGGCTCTTCCCGTCCCTGGCGGACATGCCGATCGCCTTGTTTGACGCAACCGAAGACGAGAGCGCCATCGACCGCACCAAGGCGGGCTTGCTGGACATCACGGCGGAAATGGTCGGCCCGACCGATGGACTTGAAGGCAGTGATCTCAGCCCTACACCAGCCGGCTTTACCTATTTCGGTCAATTCGTGTTCCATGACATCGTCTTCAGCCAAATATTCGGATTGCCCAAGCCGACAGGCAAAACCCATCATTTGAAGAACGCGTCCTCGCAAGGCCTTGACCTTTCGGGGCTCTATGGGCGGGGGCCAATCGTCGACGCCCATCTCTACGATGTTGCGGATGGGGCGGACCTGTCGGCTTGCCGCTTTCCGATCGGCTTGCCTTGCATGAAAGGCAGTATGCTTCCGGTCGACGGTAAGACCATGCAAGGCCGTGATTTGCCGCGCATCGACTTCTCGGGCAAGTTTATCAGTGTCGAGGGTCGGCGATCGCCTTATCGGCCCTTGGTGGCGGATCCGCGAAACGACGACAATCTTGTCCTGTCGCAACTGCTCTGCACACTCATGGGCATCCACAACAGGATCGTGGATCTGCTGCTTGGCATCGGCACCGACCCAGCAGAAGCTTACAAGCGTGCCAGGATCTATCTGACCTCGGTTTACCGCACTGTGATCATCAACGACTATCTGAGAAAAGTTCTGGCTCCGGAAATATGGGACCATTTTTTCGCCAGTGACGATTTTCTTGGCGCCGGAGTCTCGGCACTTGAGACTTTCAATGCGCTGCCTTTGGAATTCACCTTCGGTGCGTCGCGCTTTGCCCACGCCATGGTCCGGCAGTTCTATGTCGTGAACGACAGGTCGGTCGAAGAACCAGCCAATCTGCGCAAAATGCTGTCCTTTTCCAGCCTGCGCCCGGGTGGGGAGATTCCAATACCCGAGAACTGGATTGTCGACTGGAACCGGTTTGCCTCAGCCGACCCCCCGTCGAAAGCTCAAAGTGCCCGGCGCATAGGACCATTCCTGTCGAAAGAACTGACGATTGCCGGCCTGAGTGCGGAATTGAACGGCACAGTCCGGCCGGTTGCCTTCATGGATTGCTGGCGCTGTTACGACCTTGGTTTGCCATCCGGGCAGGACGTGGCCGGTGCGGTGAAGACCGCCCTGGGCGACAACAGTATCGATGTGCCGGTCCTGACGGGCAATGACATGCTTCCCACGGCCGCCTGCGCCAAACGTTACGTCTACAACGCCGGCCGACTTCGGGCCGCTTTGCAACGGTACCCGGAGTTCCTGAGGCAAACACCTCTCTCCTACTATATCATCCAGGAGGCGTCCGTTCTTGGTAATGACGGCAGCCATCTTGGCCCAGTTGGCTCCTATGTGGTGGCCGCCACGATCGCATCCGCACTGTTCAAGGCTGCCGATACGGATATCACCTCTCGCAGGCTCATTCCGGACGTAGAGCCAAAAACGCTGGCAGGACTGCTCGATCTCAATGATACTGCGAAGGTATCGGATGAAGTGCTTGGCGGCCTGCTCGGCAGTCAGGGTTTTCAATAGCGCTGATAACGGCAGCGCTACAGTGCTCAATCTGGTTTAGCGGGGAAAGTGGACATGGTGAAGTTCAAAGATGTGCAGTTCGAGGCGCTTGGCGAATTCATCCGAGACCTGATCAAGGATCCGGCCAAGCAAGCGATCTTCAGAAGTGGAGATCAGGAGGCGATGAAGGACCTGCTGCGTGGGTTCATGACGCCCAGGGACAAAACCTGGGAGGAGATCACCATCCAACCATACTTCGACCAAGACCTGATCGTGAACATCGCCTTTCCCTTCACCGGCGACGTCGAGCAAACGATCGCCACCATTGCGCCGGCGGATGGACCCGGTGAGGACTATACATTTCCCGATCACTACAATCTCGACCCGAACGCCGGCCCGCCCGATCAAATAAAGAAAAACCGTTTGAGCGCATATCATAAGCGCCTCGGCGACTACGTGATGTCACGCTGCAAGTGAAACCCGGCGCAATTGCGAGCAACGGTTCGGCCGTGTCAGCCCGACTGGGCTGCCAATTCGATGCCACGGGCCAGCTTCTCCTGATCGACTGGTAACCGGATCGGAAAAGCGGTCTTGAACCACTCCACGGCGACAGCGCGGTCAAGCCTACCCGGCCCTTGCCACGCCGCCGTTAGGTTGCGTAGAAAACGTCTGAACTCATCCCCGGCCTCGCGGTTGCGTTTCAGCAACGCAAGTGCCGCCGCCGACCAGCCGTGGATGTCGGCGAACAGTTGATCGCTCTTGACCGCAGCGGCCACGCACCCCTCCAGATCATTGGCGAGAAAGGCAATGGTCGCCTGGTAGCCATGATAGTGAGCGTCGGGCATGGGATTGAGGTCGAAACTGCGCTTCGAAAGCTCCGATGCCCGTTGATGATCACCCATGAAGGAGCTGGCCAGCGCGTAGGCGATCAACGTCGCGGGGTTCCCGGCATTTTGCTCATGTGCAAGGCTGAAGTGAAAATCGGCCAGCTCCCAGCGTCGCGCCAGAAGGTGGCTCCAGGCCAGATTTACCTGGTTGCGGTGGTCGAATGGGTCGAGCAGGACCGAACGCTTGGCCAGTTCGAATGCGCGCTTTAGATCCTGCTCGATCGACGATGCACCCGGAACGACGATCCAACGCGAGTTGAGCACCGCAGCGAGGCTGGAATAAGCGCAGGACAGATCGGGATCAAGCCGGATGGCTTCCTCGTAGCGGGCGATGGCAGCTTCTTCGGTGTCCTTTCGCCACATGATCGAAAGCCGCTGTCCGTCCAGCCAGCAATCATAGGCCGAGAAATGGTTCGGGGAAGCTTGCGATATGCGATGCAGCCTGGCACTGGACAAGGCAATCTGCAGGCGCGCGGAAAAGCGTGCGCAAACTTCATTGAAGGCCGAGCGCCAGGAAGACGGATCCGACGGAACGGTGAGAACGAAGGCTTCTCCTTCTTGCAGGAAATCATAGCAGGTAATTTGGAACACTGCTGGTCCATCCGTGTCGATCAGACGGATGAGGACGCCGATATCCACGTGTTCGCCTGCCGCCTGATGCATCTGATCCAGTGAGAATTCACCGGCTTGCAACTCCGTTGACACGGCTGTCCAATGCCTAAATCGGGAAATCGAAGCCAGAAGCTCTGTCGCCAAGGCAAATTGCAGGTGCTCGTTCTCTGCTTCGCGCCTGGCAATGATGATGGCGATTGTCGGCTTCCCTGGGATGCGGCTGTCGTGATCGCTTTGCGCAAGGTCGGGGTCAGCCGCCCGCTTTTCACCGTCGTTGCCCGGCTTGAGCGCCTCTAGAAGGTGGAGGATTTCTGCCGGTGGTCGCAGATCCATGTCCGCTTTGAGTTCGGCCGCGTAGCGGTCGAAGAACGCTAGGGCGCGGGCATAACCGCTTTCCTCACAGACCCTCCGAATGGTCTCCACCACGGCATCGTCGAAAAACGGATCAAGTTGCAGGATGCACGCAGCGATGGATTTGCGCTGTCTCGGGTCTGTCTCGGCCGCCAGCCAGGCTGCGAGCCGTGTCACCAGCCTGTCGGTTATCATCGTCGACTGCATTCTCAGCCAGTTGTCGAAGACAGGATCGCAATCGTCCAACCCGGCGCAAAGTCCATCCCTGGCTTTGGCCAGCAGGAGCAGCGCACCGTCATAATTGCGGTCGTCGAGCGCACGTTCAAGCTCATCGATGTCGGAACGGATTGCAGTCGGATCGATTCCCAGGACGAGCTTGTCGACCGCGAGGTAATTAAGCCTGGTCTCGCTTGCCAGGCGTCGGAGATCCTTTATGCACTGGCGCAGTGATCCGCGCGCATGCTCCTCGTCCTGCTCGCTCCAAAGCAATGCCGCCAGTCGCCCGCGCGTCTCGCGTGACCTGCCGCTCAGTAACAGATAGGCGAGAATCGCGCAGGCCTTCCGCTTGCCCAACGAGAACGTCTCCGAGCCCTTGCGAAGCTCGAAACCGCCGATTAGCCTAATCGCCAGACCGTCTGTGGAAATTGTCAACTCCGCCGGCTATCGTCTCGGTCGCCAACGGGCGCCACCGCTTACCCTACGTAAACAGCAGAAGCCAAGATATTGAAAGAGCCAACATGCTGTTGCGCGGGTCGCATTGGACAACGCTTGCTCTGCTGATGCATCACGGCCGGCCGATGACGGTGAACCAAGACGACCCGACCTGGGACCGCCAGTCGAGTGAAGATGATTTGGATGTTTTGGAGAATCTGGCTGCGACCCTTGTCGCTGCGCCCGAGAATGGGCTGCCCCTTTTGCACTTCGCGACACGGCACGACATTGGCGTTGAAGTGTTCGATGTTCCGGGTGGATTCCTGGCTATGTCCAACATTGCTCCATTCGAAGGGAATGAGAAACGATTCACGGCAAGTGGCAAAGGCTTTGATGCCGGCACGGCCGTGCTGTCTTGCCTCGGAGAGGCCGCGGAGATTTCCAGCTGGGCCTGCAGAGCCGAAGACGTCACGGCGTCAGCACGCATCGGCTCTCCAGGCGATGGAATGAGGATCGATGCGATTCAGGTATTGGGCTTTTCGCTGGAACAGATCCGACATCGCGATCGGCTCAACAGAATGTGGCGTGGCTGGGACAGTATCCCTTCAACGGATCATCTGAACAATCCCCAGCTATGGGCGTCCGTTCGCAGCTTCCATGACGATAGGGTCGCGCTTTGTCCGGCGTTTCTCTGCTATGGCCGCTTTGGTGACGTCGCATATGGCGATTGCAGCTTGAACGTCGACACCAATGGTTGCGCCGCTGGCACAACGCGGGCGGATGCAAGAACCCGCGCCTTGCTTGAACTCGTCGAACGAGACGCCACAGGGATATGGTGGCACCGAGGCTCCCTGAGAAAGCGGCTGGATATCGCGCGGCTTGATGACCAAGGCTTGGCGTCTCACATCCAGCAGCATCGCCAAGAAACGGGACGCAGGCTCTGGCTTCTCGATATCTCGTCCTTCCGCACGGCCATTGTGACGGCGGCGATCAGCTGCGAAGACAGTGGCGAGCATATGGCGGTGGGTTTCGGGTGCAGCTTCGATATGGTTGCTGCCGCCCGGTCCGCGTTTTTGGAATTGATACAATCCGAAGCTGCAATGCAGGCCCATGCCGAAAGGGCAGAACGGCCCCGTAATAAAACGATGAGCGATGACGATTGTCGGATGACCCGCTGGAAGCGTTTCGCTGACGTGCGCAACTTTCGTTTCGCCATCGGCAAGCCTGCCGACGGCCTGGAAAGCGCTGGCGAAAGCAACGTCACCGACCTGCTGAATGAAATCGGCGAAGTTTGTGGTTCGCAGGTCTGGTTCGCCGATCTTTCGCGATCCGAGATTGGTATCCCCGTTGCAAAGGCGATCTGCGAGGGATTATCCCATTTCAAAGCGCGCTGGGGCTGCCACCGAAACGCCGCACCTTCCATCGCAAGTGATTCGAGCAAAACAGCAGGCCGCCTCTCGCAGGCCAGAAAACTTTTGATCTAATTGTTACAGGCAATGACGACACGGGCACGTTGGAGACCCGTCGCCGGTTACAGGACGCTGATGAGGAAGCCGGCGTTACGATTGTGGGCGGGGCCAGGACTTCGTGTACGTCGGAATTTGCTCAAGCAGGGGCTCCGAGTTCGCCGGGATCTCGTACAGCAGGGAAGTTGAGTGAACCCCTGTTGACTTGAGGGCGCGAACGCTGCTGTTTTGGGTCGCAAAGCCGCCCGACGGCTAGCGGTGCAAGAAGGGCGAAAAAAGCGGACTTTTGTCGAGATATCTAGGGCAAACTGAAGCAATCCGTGGGACCGCACACCGCCGACCAATGTCTGGATCTCTTAAGACGCTGGTGCGCGCGAACTCGGCAGATGCAAACTTGTGTCTCCAGATCGGTGTTCGGCTATCCGGCTAAGGTTGCGCCCAGTCGCTTGGAAATCGAAACAATCCAGGCTCGCAGCTCAGGACCAAAAGGCTTCTCAAGAATGGCCCGATCCCAAGCCAAAAAATAAGGTTCCGGCAGCCTGATCCGCTTGTCGAACGGGGCGACGAGCCTGCCCGACGCGATATCGTCGGCAGCCATCGACAGTTGCGCCAGCACAAAGCCCCTTCCGTTGGCCGCCGCATCGATCGCCGCGCTCGACAGGGAAAAGGCCACTTCGCCGGATGTTCTGCGGTGCACCGCGCCGATGCTTGCGGCCCATTCCGCCCATGTCGGCGGCGAGCGGTGATCGCGGGCCCATTCGATGCTGAGAAGCGGCAGATCGAGAATATCGGCGGGCTTGCCGACCGGATGTTTCGCCAGCAGCGTCGGCGAGCAGGCCGGCACCACCCAGTCGGTGAACAGTTCGGTGTAGTGCTCGAAATCACGATATTTCGTGCCGTACGAAATACGGAAGTCAACTTGTTCGGCGCCCAGCCTTGGCTCCGTCTCGGCGCCCACCAGCCGCACGGTCGCGCCGGGGTGGTCGACCTGCCAATCCAGGAGCTGCGGGCCGATCCATTTGCTGGCCAACGACGGCAGGCAGGAGATGGTCAAAGTGTCCGCGGACCGGGCCTGTTCGATGAGATCCTGGGCGTCGCGAATGTGTTCGAAGCCGACGGCAACCGCTGCGTGGTAAACGCGGCCCAGCGCGGTGAGGGCGACACTCCTGCCGCGCCGTTCCAAAAGCCGCGCCTCCAGCGCGTCTTCGGCCTTGCGGATCTGCTGGCTGACCGCGCCGACGGAGACGCCGAGTTCGTTGGCGGCCGCCGTCACACTGCCACGCCTGCCGAAAGCCTCGAAGGCCTGTATCGCACGCAGTGGGGGCGTCTTCTTCACCTGGGCAACAATCCTGGGGTCAGCTTGATTTAGTTTTTCTAAAATAGAACACAGATGCAAGCCCTATGTCGTCCCAGGCCCGCAAGATATTCGTTTAGGCGTCACAAGCTCGGGAGGACGCCATGTTTCTTCGAAACTGCTGGTACGTTGCCGCATGGGACCATGAGGTCGCCGACAGGCTGGTGCCGACCCGGATACTTGGCGAGGACATTGTCCTCTACCGCCGGACCGATGGCGTGGTGGCGGCGCTCGAGGATGCCTGTCCCCACCGCAAGCTGCCGCTGTCCATGGGCCGCATCAAGGGCGACACTGTCGAATGCGGCTATCACGGGCTGACCTTCGACAGCACCGGAACCTGTACGCGCGTGCCCGGTGCTGAAAAGATACCGCATGTGGCATGCGTTCGTTCCTATCCGATCGCCGAACGTTACGGGCTGCTGTGGATATGGATGGGCGAAGCGGCAAAGGCCGACCCCGCGCTGATTTTCGCGGTCGACCACTGGGGCGATCCGGCATGGGGCGTCAATCGCGGCGAGTCCATGGCGCTCGATTGCAACTACCTCTACATGACCGACAACCTGCTCGACCCCTCGCATGTGTCTTGGGTCCACCAGTCCTCCTTCGGCGGCGTTCAGGCGATGGAGGATGCGCCACTCGAAACCACCGTAGGCGCGGACGGCGTGACCGTGTGGCGCTGGGTGGTCGATGCCGCGCCGGCGCCCTTCTATGCGCCTTTCCTCAAATTCTCAGGCAATTGCGACCGCAAGCAGCACTACGAAGTGCGCTACCCCTCCAACGCCATCATCAAGGCGATCTTCGTGCCGGCCCGCACCGGCGGCGAGGGCAAGCCGCTGCACGAGGACGTGTTCCTCATGGACAGCTACAACTTCATGACGCCGGTCGATGAGAACCAGACGAAATATTACTGGTTCCAGATGCGCAATTTCGCCCCCGACGATTTGGAGGTTTCCCGCCAGTTCGCCACCTCTGTGCGCGGCGCCTTCGACGAGGACCGCACCGTGCTCAATGCCGTGCACAAGGGCATGGCAAACAAGCGCACGCCCAATCTCGATCTGAAGATAGATGTCGGACCGCTGCGCTTTCGCCGGAACCTGGCCAAGCTGATCGCCAGCGAGAGCCAGCAATTGGCAGCTGCCGAATGAATGCATTCACCGCTCGCGACACCATCGCAAGAAGCGGATTTCGCGACCTGAAATTGGTCGCGAAGGTGCGCGAAAGCGCCCTCATCACTTCATTCCATCTCGAGCCGGTCGATCCACAGGACTGGCGCGACTTCCAGCCGGGCCAGTTCCTGGTGTTCCGGATTCCGGTAGCGCGGGAGGCCGCCGGCGAAAGGGGATATGTGCTGCGCAACTACAGTATCTCCTGTTCCCCAGACAGCGCTTCCTATCGGATCAGTGTGAAGCGTGAGGCAGCACCCGGGCCGGGGCTTCCCGATGGGATAAGCTCGTGCTTCCTGCATGACCGTATCGACGTCGGTGATGTGCTTCAGGCGGAAGGGCCGCGCGGCGATTTCGTGCTCGACAAGGCCAGCAACCGTCCAGTCGTGCTGCTCAGCGGCGGCGTCGGGCTGACGCCGATGGTGTCGATGCTGCATGCGTTGGCTTCGTTGCCGGACCGCCGTGCCGTCTTCATTCACGCCTGCGACAACGGCGATGTGCATGCCTTGCGCGATGAGGTGACCGACCTGGTCTCGACCCGTCCCGGCCTGACCGCACACTTCTGCTACCGGCTCCCGTCCGAGCGCGACAAGGCCGAGCAGCGCTTTCATAGCGAAGGCATGATTTCGCGGGACGTGCTGCAGCGTTTGCTGCCGATCGATGACTATGATTTCTACCTCTGTGGCCCGCCGCCGTTCATGCAGGCGATCTACGTCATGCTGCGCGAGCTTGGCGCGCCAAGGTATCGCATTGCCTACGAATTCTTCGGCCCGGCGACGGTGCTTGAGCCCGATGCAGTGCGAGTTCCCGCGGTTCCAGCGCAGCCGGCAAGGATCGAGCCGGCCGGGGAAGCGACAACCGTGGAATTTCGGAAGTCGGGCCTGACGGCCGTCTGGGATGGCTCGGCCGTATCGTTGCTCGACTTCGCCGAGAACCAAGGTCTGTTGCCGGAATTCAGCTGCCGGGCCGGCATCTGCGGCACATGCAAGTCGCGGCTGATCTCGGGCGACATCGCCTATTTCGAGGAACCGCTGGACGAGCTTGGAAGCAGCGAAGTGCTGTTGTGCTGCTCCAAGCCGCGCGGATCAGTCGTCCTCGATATTTGACAAGATTGCCGCGCGTGGGCGCGGGGAAACGGAAGTCGGGATTTGGAACAGTCGGTCAAACCAGCGTCGAGCCTGCCGCTCAATCCGCATATCGCCGCCTTGCCGCCCTACAATGCCGGCATGAACATCGCGATGGCGCGGGCGCTGAGTGGCCGCAACGATGTCGCCCGGCTGGCCAGCAACGAGAACCCGGATGGGTGTTCTCCCGCCGTCATGGCCGCATTGGCCTCCTCATCCTTCGAGCCATGGCGCTATGCCGATCCGGCCTGCACGGCGCTGCGGGCGGCGCTTGGCGAAAAACTGGCGATCGATCCTGGCATGATCGTTGCCGGCAATGGTTCCGAGGAGATGATCGCCGCCATCTCGCGCGCCGTCCTGGTGCCGGGCGCCTCGGTCGTCACCACGGTGCCGAGCTTCGGGCTGCATGAGATAGAGCCGCTGGCTGCCGGTGCCGATGTCGTCAAGATTGCGATGAAACCCGAGATGGGGTTCGATCTTGCCGCGCTCGAAGCGGCGATCGCCGTTGGGCCACGGATCGTTTTCATATCCTCGCCGTGGAATCCGGTCGGGCCGGGTCTCGACCACGCTGGCCTGCGACGGCTGATCGGCGCCGTGCGACCCGGCACGCTTCTTGTCCTGGACGAGGCCTATTTCGAATTCGCCGATCCCGGCGCGCCCGACGGCATCGAGGTCCTGCGCAACAGCAGCATCGACCATGTCGTGCTGCGCACATTTTCGAAGGCTTATGGCCTGGCGGGGCTGCGCGTTGGCTATGCCGTTTGTTCGGGCTTCGAACTGGCAAGAGTGATCGCGGCCGCCAAGACGCCGTTCAACGTCAATGCGGCAGCACAGGTCGCCGCTATTGCGGCACTGGCCGACGAAAGCTGGATGAAGGCGTCGGCGGGCCGCGTCAGAGCCGAGCGCGTGCGCACCGCCGCCGCACTTACGGGCCTTGGTTTCCGGGTTGCCCAGTCGCAGACAAACTTCCTGTTCTTCGACTGCAAGGGCGACAGCTCCAGCGTTGCCGCCGGTCTCCTGAAGCAGGGGATCATCGTCAAGGCGTGGCGCGAAGCCGGCTACGAGCACTATCTGCGCGCCACCATCGGCTTGCCGGCCGACAACGACCGGCTGATCACGGCGCTTCAGGGA
>NZ_RZPB01000250.1:0-7573 GCF_003998535.1 Mesorhizobium sp. M7A.F.Ca.AU.002.02.1.1
GTCGTGGCGCCTATATCGAGCGCAAAGGACGGGTGCTGGCCATCCACACGCGCGCCGCCCCGCATCTGCTTCCGCGCGCGACGCAGCTTGTCGAGCAGGCGCTGGCCACGCTGCCAAAGGGCTACCGGGTGGTTCCCGGCAATGCCGGTGTTGAACTGCTGCCGCTCGAGGCCGCCAAGGGCGCCGCGATCCGGCGTTTCATGGAAATTGCGCCATTCACGGGCCGTCGCCCGGTCTTCCTGGGCGACGACACGTCGGATGAAAACGGTTTTGAGGCCGTCAATGATGCCGGCGGCATATCGATACGCGTCAAACCACCAGCGCACACCGCAGCGCGGTACGGGCTTGCCGACGTTGTCGAGACGCTGGCCTGGCTGAGAGGTCAACTTTAGATCCAGCCGACGCAACCGCGATCGCGCCTCCTGGAAAGGGCAAGGAAAGGAACGGTTTCGATGGGACGCTTCGCACAATTGGTCCGAGAGATCACCCCGAACTGGCTGCACTCTCGCTCCTCCCGCCATGACATTGCCGACGTTTCACCGTCCGACGCGGATTTCAGCTGGCAAGAGGCGATCGATAACAAGATGTATGGGGCTGATACGCCTGATTATTCCTATGTTCCGGAAAAGACCGCTTCAGATGCGGTGAGACCGGGCGGTGACAGCCCCGGCGAAAAGAGCGTGCGGGGTGATCCAAAGAGAGCCAATTGAGGGTGAAAGCCTGTCGGCGCCCGAGGAACGCTAGGCCGCAAATCGCAGTCCGCCGTCGCAGGTCAGCACCTGACCGGTCATGAAGCCGTTGGAGACGAGGAAGGCTATTGCCGCGGCGACGTCTTCGGCGCGACCGATGCGGCCGACCGGGGTCCTGCCGGCATAGTCGGCAAACAGCGCCTGCCTCTGCTCCTCGGCCAGAAAGTCCCACCAGGGCGTGTCGATGACGCCTGGCGCCACGACATTGACGCGCAGCGGTTTCAACTCCATCGCCAGGATCGGCACCACGGTCAACAGCATGCCGTTGATGGCGGCGATACCGGCGACGCCGGGCGTTGCGAGCTGCGCCGACACCGCCGAGATGAAGGTGACCGATCCGGCCTTGTTGAGTGTCGGCAAGGCGGCCTGCAGGCAGGACAGCTGCGGGCGGACCTTTTCCTCCACGCCCCTGCCGATGTCACTCAGGTCAAGCGCCGGGAACGGGCCGAGGCCCTTGCCGCCGCTGGCCGCCAGCACCAAGTGATCAAAGGGGCCGAGGCGCTCGAAGAATTGACGGACCTCATCCGGCTTCGACGCGTCGAAAGCGGCCTTCTCGGCAGCACCGCCAAGGCTCTTCCAAGCGCTCTTCAGCTTGTCCTCGTTGCGGCCGGTGATGGTTACCTTCATGTCCGGGCCAAGCAGTTTGCGCGCCGTCGCCAGCCCGATGCCGGACGAGCCACCGATGATGACGGTGTGTTGGATTGCCTTGGTCATCAATGCTGTTCCTTCGATGTGGGGGAGGCCGGGCCGATGAGGTCGAGGCTCAAGCTTCTCAGCTGTTGCCTTGCCTTGGCGTCGTAGGCCTGAGCATCGGCGCGGGATTCCCGCAGGCCGTCGAAATAGAGGCCGCTTTTCCCGTTGAGCGTGGGTGAGGTGGCGAGATTGAGGATGGCGTCGGCACCGGTCTCGACCGAACTCCACGGCGTCACCCCGGCCTGCCGGACCATGGTTGTGTTCATGTAGCTCGCCGGATGCAATGCGTTGACGGTGACGCCGGTGCCTTTCAACTGTTCGGCCAAATCGACGGTGAACAGAATCTGCGCCAGCTTGCTCTGGCAATAAGTGCGCACCCCGTCATAGGAGCGGGTCAGCATGACATCGCTGAAGTCGATCGCCTGCTGCCCCGCAGAGGCGACATTGACGATGCGCGCCGGCGCACTGGCCTTCAGCAATGGCAGGAGCTCCGATGTCAGCAGGAAACCGGCGAGATAGTTGACCGCGAAGCGCAGTTCATAGCCGTCGGCACTCACCTGCCTTTTGGCACCTTGGCCCGCTGTGCCGATGCCGGCATTGTTGATGAGGATGTCCAGCCGGTTCGTCCGGGCGCGCACCGCCTCGGCGAGGTGGCGCACCTCGGCCAGCGAAGAGAGGTCGGCGACCAGAAGCTCGGCCTTGCCGCCGGCGGCTTCGATCTCGGTGACAACAGCCTTGCCGCGCGTTGCATCGCGGCCGTGCACCAGCACACGGGCGCCCGCGGCGCCGAGCCGTTGCGCGACAACGCGGCCGACGCCGTCTGTCGAGCCGGTGATGAGGATCGTCTTGTCTTTGAGTTCCATGTTCAGAGCCTCCGTTCTGTTGCTCTGAACGGAAGATGGGGCAGTTGGCGCTGGCCAAACAGTTCAAACTTTATCCTGGTATCAATACTGCTATAATACGCGCATGGAGTCCCAACCTCACGCGGCCCCCACACGTTCGGCTGAAGACAGCCGCCGGCGCGAACTCGGCGCCTTCCTGCGCTCGCGCCGCGAAAGGCTGACGCCCTCGGCCGCAGGCATCGCCATCGGTCTCAGGCGACGTACGCCGGGCTTGCGCCGCGAGGAGGTGGCGATGATCGCCGGTGTCGGCACGACTTGGTACACATGGCTGGAGCAGGGGCGGGAGGTCAGGCCCTCGGTCGAGGTGCTGACGGCGCTCGCCGAAGCACTGCGCCTCGACGCCGCCGAAAAACAGCATCTGTTCATCCTTGCCGACCGCCAGCAGCCGGAGCGCCGTGCCGTAGCGCCGGAAAAGGTCGATGGCCCGTTGCTGCACATGCTGCAGAGCCTGGTGCTGCAGCCGGCCTATGTCGTCGGGCGGCGCTGGGACGTGCTGGCCTGGAACCCGGCGGCGGTGGCGGTGTTCGGCGATTATGGCCTGCTGGAGGGTGACGCCCGCAACATCGTCCACATGGTGTTCACGAGCCCGCATCACCGGCACCTGCTGGTCGACTGGGAGCAACTGGCGCGCACCGTGCTGGCCTCGTTCCGGGCCACGAGCGCCCGCTATGTCGGCGATCCGGATTTCGAGCGGCTGATCGAGTTGATGACCCGTTCGAGCCCCGAATTTCGTGCCTGGTGGCCGCAGCGCGACGTCGCGCATCGGTTGTCGGGGGTGAAACATGTCCGGCACCCGAGCGCGGGCGCCATGACCTTCGAGCATATGAGCCTGTCGATCGGCGACGGCTCGGACATGAAGCTGATCGTCTACACGCCGTTAGCCGAGCAGAATTCGATCGCCAAGCTGCAGGCATTGCTGGACGCGCTGCCGGCCGAGCGGCGCAGCGCCTGAGGTTGGCTGGCGTCCCCCTCGGCTTCGTCATCCACGGGCGAAGCGGACGCGGAGACCCGAGGATCCATGCCGGGACGTTTGCCGAAGAGTACTACGGAGCAGAATTTGGACCTTTGCGGCGCGTTGAAGTCGCGGCATGGATTGTAGGGTCTGCGCCGCGTCGCTTCGCTCCTTGCTTCGCCCTAGAATGACGAAACCATTTAGCCCTTCGGCTTCAGCCCATCGAGGAACAACTGCTCGAGAAATCTTGCCGCATCCTCGAAGCGGCCGTCGCCGCCACGGTTCGGTCCGAGCACGGCGCGGACCTGGACGTCGAAATCGGCATAATGCTGCGTCGTCGCCCAGATCGAGAAGATCAGGTGCCACGGGTCGGTCTTGGCGATCTTGCCGGCGCGCATCCAGCCCTTGATGACGGCGGCCTTCTCGTCGACCAGCGTTTTCAGTTCGCCCGCCAGCAGCGGCATGATGCGCGGCGCGCCTTGCAGGATCTCGTTGGCGAACAGCCGGCTCTCGCGCGGAAAATCGCGCGCCATCTCCAGCTTGCGCCTGATGTAGCTGCGCAGTTCGGTTAGGGGATCGCCAATGTCGTCGAGTTCGCGCAGTGGCGCCAGCCAGGTGTCGAGCAGGCGCTGCATCAGCGTTTCGTGGATGTCTTCCTTGCGCCGGAAATAATAGAGCAGGTTCGGTTTCGACATGCCGGCAGCTTCGGCGATCTGGTCGATGGTCGAGCCGCGAAAGCCGTTGGTGGAGAAGACCTCAAGCGCCGCCTCCAGGATGAGTTCGCGCTTTTCCTGCTGGATGCGGGTGCGGCGAGGGGCATCCGTGCCGATGGTCACCGTTGCAAGCCCTCGTGTTGAGGCTCATCTGGACCAATTCTCTGGACCAGTTTTTCCCTAGCCTGTGGAACGCACTTCAGGTGCCGCATTTCCGCTAGTAATCCTTGACCGCCTACAGGGCGGTGCTAACGTTTGTCCAATCGGTCAAAAATTTGCGTAGCATGAAAACGCGGCAAAGACCAAGCGTTGGGCGCAGCGAAACAGTTTACAAGGGGAAGTCCTGGTCATGTCCAACCGGCTGAAAGTCACGCCGAACGATCTCAGTGCATTCTGGATGCCGTTCACGGCAAACCGGCAGTTCAAGCAGGCGCCGCGCATGATGGTGTCCGCCAAGGACATGCATTACACAACCAGCGACGGCCGCAAGGTGCTCGACGGCACCGCCGGCCTGTGGTGCGTCAATGCCGGCCACTGCCGTCCGAAGATCACCGAGGCGATCCAGCACCAGGCTGCCGAACTCGATTATGCGCCGGCCTTCCAGATGGGCCATCCGATCGTGTTCGAACTGGCCAACCGCCTGGTCGACCTGGCGCCCAAGGGCATGGACCATGTCTTCTTCACCAATTCCGGCTCGGAATCGGTCGAGACCGCGCTCAAAATGGCGATCGCCTATCACCGTGTGAAGGGCGAGGGCTCGCGCACCCGGTTGATCGGCCGCGAGCGCGGCTATCACGGCGTCAATTTCGGCGGCATCTCGGTCGGCGGCATCGTCACCAACCGCAAGATGTTCGGCACGCTGCTCGGCGGCGTCGACCATATGCCGCACACGCATCTGCCGGAAAAGAACGCCTTCACCAAGGGTGTGCCGGAGTATGGCGCGGAACTCGCCAACGAGCTGGAGCGTATCGTCGCCCTGCACGACGCTTCGACCATCGCCGCCGTCATCGTCGAGCCGGTCGCCGGCTCCACCGGCGTCATCCTGCCGCCGAAGGGTTATCTGGAGAAGCTGCGCGAGATCTGCACCAAGCACGGCATCCTGTTGATCTTCGATGAGGTCATCACCGGTTTCGGCCGTCTCGGCACACCGTTCGCCGCCGACTATTTCGGTGTCACGCCCGACATCATGACCACCGCCAAGGGCGTCTCCAACGGCGTCATCCCGATGGGCGCGGTGTTTGTGAAGAAGGAGATCCACGACGCCTTCATGACCGGCCCCGAGCACATGATCGAGTTCTTCCACGGCTACACCTATTCGGGCAACCCCATCGCCTGCGCGGCCGCACTCGGCACGCTTGACACCTACAAGGAAGAGGGCTTGCTGACCCGTGGCGAGGAGCTGGCGCCGTACTGGGAAGACGCGCTGCATTCGCTGAAAGGCGAGCCGAACGTCATCGATATCAGGAACATCGGCCTGATCGGTGCGATCGAGCTGGCGCCGATCGCCGGCCAGCCGACCAAACGGGCCTTCTCGGCCTTCGTCAAGGCGTTCGAGCGCGGCGCGCTGATCCGCACCACCGGCGACATCATCGCGCTCTCGCCGCCGCTGATCATCACCAAGGGCCAGATCAACGAATTGATCGACCATGTTCGAGATGTGCTGAGGTCAATCGATTGACGGACTGACGCGGTCGGTTGAGGTCGGCGCGGCAGCGCGCCGACCTGACCTTTTGCTTGCAACGAACCATTACAGTCAGGCGGGCAACGCACCGATCCCGGTCAGGATCACCCGCTTGATATTTTCCTTGGCTTCCCGCCATTGCCGGTCGGACAGAGGTTTTCCGCCATTGAGTGTCTCGATCTGATGGCCGAAATCGGCGTAGTGCTGGGTCGTAGCCCAAAGCATATAGAGCAGATGACGCGGATCCACCGGGTCCATCTTGGCTTCCTCGATCCAGCGCCTGATGATCTCGACGCGGCCGTCGGTCCATTCGCGCAGCGTCGATTCCATATAGTCCTGAAGCACCGGCGCCCCGTGCATCACTTCGGAGGCCCAGACCTTCGAGCCGTCGGGATGGCGGCGTGATATTTCCATCTTGGCGTCGATATAGGCACTGATGCCGTCTATGGGCCCGCGCGCCGCGTCGAAGCAATTGGCCGCCTGTAGCCAGATTTCAAAGATGTTTTGAACGACCGACCGGTAAAGCTCTTCCTTGGTGGCGAAATAGTAGTGGAGATTTGCCTTCGGCAGTCCGGCCAGATCCGCAATCAACTGCATCGTGGCGCCGCCAAACCCTGCCTCCGCAAACACCTTCTCTGCAGCGACGAGAATGGTTTTTTCATTCTCTCGGCGGATCTCCTGTCGCCGCATGGGGCGGGTGGGTTCTGCCATGTCTACCCCAAGATTCTAGTTGACCGCTTGGTCAGGTTGTGTAGTTTAAAAGCTGACCATACGGTCAAGCTGTAAATCACTCAAGGGGCGACAAGACCCCTGGTGTAGATGGGAACTCGAGATGGCCGCACCCGGCGAGAATCTGCGAATCAATTCAAACCGTTTGTGGGATTCCATCATGGAGATGGCGAAGATTGGCCCCGGCATTGCCGGCGGCAACAATCGCCAGACCGTGACCGACGAAGACGGCGAAGGGCGGCATCTGTTCAAGCGCTGGTGCGATGCGGCCGGGCTCGAAATGGGCGTCGATGAAATGGGCACGATGTTTGCCCGCCGCGAAGGCACCGATCCCAGCCTGCCGCCGGTCTATGTCGGCAGCCATCTCGATACGCAGCCGACCGGCGGCAAGTATGACGGCGTGCTCGGCGTACTGGGCGGGCTTGAAGTGGTGCGCTCGCTCAACGATCTCGGCATCAAGACCAAACATCCAATCGTCGTCACCAACTGGACGAACGAGGAGGGCTCGCGCTTCGCGCCGGCTATGATGGCGTCCGGCGTGTTCGCCGGCGTGCTCGACCAGGCCGATGTGTACGGGCATGTCGACAAGCAGGGCAAGAAATTCGGCGAGGAACTGGAGCGCATCGGCTGGAAAGGCCCCGAGAAGGTCGGCGACCGCAAGATCCATGCCTTCTTCGAACTGCATATCGAACAGGGTCCGATCCTCGAGGACGAAGATATCGACATCGGTGTCGTCACCCATGGCCAGGGCCTTAAATGGCTGCAGGTGACGCTGACCGGCAAGGAAGCCCATACCGGCTCGACGCCGATGCCCAAGCGCCGCAATGCCGGGCTCGGCATGGCGCGGGTGATCGAACTGGTGCACGAGATCGCCATGGACTACCAGCCCGATGCCGTCGGCGCGGTCGGCCACATGGAGGTCTATCCCAATTCGCGCAACATCATCGCCGGGCGCACCGTCTTCACCGTCGATATCCGCTCGCCGGAAAAGGAAGTGCTGGACGCGATGGATGGCCGCATCCGCGAAGGCATCGACACGATCTGCGATGCACTCGACATCCGCTGCGAGATCGAACAGGTCGGCGCTTTCGATCCGGTGACTTTCGATGCCGGCTGCGTCAAGGCGATCCGCGATGCCGCCGACCGCCTTGGCT
>NZ_RZPB01000251.1:0-7569 GCF_003998535.1 Mesorhizobium sp. M7A.F.Ca.AU.002.02.1.1
CTCGCCTGCGTCGTCGCTCCGTCGGCGGCCGAGGGCCTGAATGCCCCGCTTTATGGCTCGGCCTTTACCATCCTTTGCGGCGTCACCCATCCGACAAGCCGCGGGCGCATCACACCGAGCGGGCCGGGCCGCAACGATGCGCCGGTCATCGATCCGCATTATCTCGAAACCGAACACGATCGCGCGACATTCAGGATGGCGTTGAAGCGGGCGCGCATGGTCGGCCATCATGAGGCCCTGGACGAATGGCGCGATACGGAGATCCTGCCAGGCGCACCGGTTCGGTCCGATGCCGAACTCGATGCTTTCATCGCCAGGGCTGCTTCCACCCATCATCATCCGGCCGGCACCTGCCGGATGGGTCTTGACACCGAGGCCGTCGTCGATCCTGACTTGCGGCTGAACGGCTTCGACAATGCCTTTGTCGTCGACGCCTCGGTGATGCCGGCGATCCCGAGCGGACCGATCAACGCGGCGATCGTCGCCATCGCCGAAACCTGGGCGGCGTCTTCTCGGGTTACCCCGCCGGCAGCGTGAGGGCGTCCGCGTCCGACAATTCCCCTGGCTCCGGTTCCCGGCGACTATCAGCTATGGAGATGCGTCAGCTCAAACGCGGCTCCGTCCTGGACGCCGGCCATGCGCTGCTCGGCGGACCGGAACATGTCCGCGAACTCCACCTGGTTCTCGAACACCACGCCGCCGACCTTGACCGTCAAGGCATCCTCGGTGCCTTTTGGCGCGAAATAGACTTGTGCGATGCGCGCCCTGATACGCTCGCCGATTTCCCTGGCTTCTGCTTCGGTCGCGCCGGCGAGGAAGACCCCGAACATCGACGTCCCCATGCGTCCAACCAGATCCTCCGCGCGCACTGACGATTGTATGGTTGAGGCTATGAGCCGCAAGGCTTGATCGCCCCATTCAAGACCAAAGCGCAGGTTGATGGACCGCAGATGCTCCGAATGGATGACCAGGAAGGCGCCGGATTTCGGCCCCGGCACCGACGGCCTTGCGGTTCTTTTTTCGACCATCGACGTGAAGACCGCTCCGTTCAGGCAGCCGGTCGTGGTGTCGAAGGTTGCCGACTTGTCGAGTTCCCGGCGATAGCGACGAAGCTCGATCTGTTTCAATCCAACGAACAGAAAAAGCGGAACACCAAGAACGACAGGCAACAGGATTGCCGTGACCATGCTGCGCCCAAATGGCGTCAGCGCCTCCGAGAACAGAAGCAGATAATTGAGACCGACGGAAACGCCCAGGATTGCAGCGGTTCCCAGAAAGGTCAGCAAAGCGACGCCTTTCCATGCCTGGTCGGTGGTGCTCGCCATAGTCTTTGTCACTGGCCGATCTCCTGTGGATGGGCTTGTATAAGGCCGGTGTGTTGCAATTTCAGTTTCAAGGAACATTGCAATTTAATCGATTGCGCGATGACCCCATCAAGGCTGCGCCCGTGGCGGTTAACAAACAAAACATCAGGGATTGAATGACAGCCTATTGTGCCGGGCCGAACATGCCCATCTCCGCGTCCCTGGCTGTCGCCTCCGCCTTGCCGTAGATGCCGCTCGGCAGCGCCGTGGCCCAGCCGTTGGAGACAAGCCAGGCGCCAACATCCTGCTTGCCCAGCCTGCACGGTGCGGCGACGGCAAAACGCTCGACGTCCGGCGGTACGAAACAGTGCAGCGCGCGTCCCCTCAGCCAGGAATTGAAAACGGCGCGGGCGCGTACGCCGCAAGGCCAGGTGACGTCATGAAACGAGCAGGAGCTGTCGAGATCGATGCCTCGCACTCCGCTGATGAACACCTTGCGGCCCATGGCTTCGAACATCGCCGATGATGTGACAACCGGGCGGTAGAGCAAGACCTCCCGCCAATCCCTGGGCATCGGCGTTTTCGGGGGCACGGCGAGACCGAGCTCGCTGAGCGGCGGACGGGGCTCGGCCCGTTCGATCTCAGCGGGATCAAGCCGTGGTGGAGCGATCAGGTCTTGAGCAACCTTGCGCGCCGGCTCCAGGCGTTGTGCGCCGGCAACCGGGGCAAACGGCCGGACAGGCTGCGTGTCGTCAACATCTGGCGACCGGGCACGGACAGGCTGATCGACCGAAAGCAACGCCCCGCCCTGAATGATCAGCAGGATCCCGGCCAGGAGCAGGAGGCTTCCAAGTGCGATCGCCAAGCGGCTGCGGCCCGGCCTGGCCATCAGCTTGAACAGGATCCCAGGGATTTGCGCCGGTCAGAAACCCGACGTCGATTTGGCAACCAGCTTGAGCGCACCTTTTTCAATCCGATAGAACGGCATCGAGCGTTGGCTGGATCCGTCGGCCCGAAACCGGAACAGGCCGGTCGACCCGCGAAAGCCGTTTGGATTCTCGAGAGTTTTTTTGCTGAAACCATCGGGCCCGACCGCGCTGGCAATCCCTGCCGTCAGGGCAACCATATCATAGGCGTAGGCCACATTGACGTCAGCCGGATAGTTGTATGTCGTCCTGAAGCGGTCGGCGATCGGCCCGGTTTCGCTTGGATCGAGCGTGGCGATAAACGCCCCCTCGAAGAGCGGATCCATGGGGTGCTCCAGCCAACGGTTCGTCCCGACGACGGAGATCGTCTTTCCCGGAATGCCCTTCGATTTGAGGGCGGCAAGGACAGGCGACGGACTGCCATTGCCGCTGGCGACGATGACGGCGTCGGGGGCGTCCACGAGTGAGCCCATTTCGTCGACCGTCTTCGCGCCGTCGCCGGCAGAATATCGGAGAGTGACCGCGAGCGCCGCGCCGTAGATGCTGAGGCTGTTTGCGACCCGCTTCTCCATGGCGCCGGCGTTTGGGCCATCCGCGACAAGCAGTACGAACTTCTTGCTGCCTTTCGCGGCCAGTCCCGCGGCGCCCGCGGCGGCGCTGTCCGCTTCGCCAAGGAGCACGGCATAGACCCCGGGGCCGCCGGCGAAATTGTCGGCGAGCGCCAGGACCGGTGGCCGCTTCGACCCCGACAGCGTGGCAATATGCTGGGCCGCCGGCAGCTCGGTCGGGCCGATGACGACTTTAGACCCCGTCGTAATGGCCGTAACCGCCAGTTTGCCGGCCAGTGCGCTGTCGCCTTTGGTGTCTTCTACCGTCAGCGCCAGCAATCCGTTGCCGATATCCGTCATCGCCAGCTTGGTCGCATCGAGCATCTTCCTGCCGTTTTCCCCGGCCGTTCCAGGGGCGGACAGCGGCAGCAGCATCGTGACTTTGGTCGAGCCGGTGCCCATCGACTGGGTCGCCTGGACGGGACCGGCGCCGGCGGCGCCGTTCTGCCCGGCAGGCGCGGTAACCGCCGCCGGATCGAGCACTTCGGACACGCCGCCCTTCGACTGGCAGCCCGACACGATCGCGGCGAGCGCCAAGGCGATTGCCCATGTCCGCGGACGGTGGACCTGTCGGCCAGCTTCCATGAATGCTCCACCCCTATGTGCCGCCGGATATTGTTCCCGGTCTGGTCTTCAACGCATGTTACGGCGGACTTGCAGTGCCGTCTGTAGTTCTTTTAGCCGCCGAAAAGCCTGCCTCTGAGCGCCCTGATCTGCCTTGCTTGCCCGGCACTTCGATAGTCGGCGCATTTCATGTATCGCGGCCCGGGCACGAACACGCGGCGCACGCAAACGCCCTTTCCCTGGGCAGGGGCTCCACCCTCCCCGCCTGGCGAAAACGCGGAAAAGCCGAATGTCGCCACCGGCAAGGGGCCGGTCACTTCGATCCCTTCCCTTGCCAGGATTGCCCGCGCACGCTGGCAGTAGCGGACTGAAAGGGCCGAGAACCGGCTTTCATTGTGCCCGGCGCGATACTTCATGACGGTGGTGCAGAGATCACCCGCGGCGAGCCTGTTGGCCTGTGCAAGATATTTGACCCCCAGCGCGATGTTGGCCGCCGGCGCGCTGAGATCGTCGAGGGAACCTCGAAAGCCGAGCATCCTGGCGGTCGCCGGCATCACCTGCATCAGGCCGACTTCGCCATCGGCGCCTTGCACGCCGGGATCGAAGCCGCTTTCGATCTCCATCACCGCATGCGCCAGCATCGGCTCCAGGCCATAGATCGATGCCTGGCAACTGGCAAACGCCTTGAAAGCCTGCCGGGTCCACTCCGTGGCAGTGTCACAGTGTGCCGGCCGCGTCAGGCTGGACGGCTGCTGTTGTTCCACAAAAGGCCGTTCCAGCCAGTTGGCGTGGGCCAGCGTGACAGTGAGGCCAAAGCCGACGAACGCGATCCCGCCTGCGATCGCCTTCGAGAATGATCCGGCGGCTGTCATGATGGCCAACAGGCGTGGGTTCGCCTATCCGGTCAGTGCATGTACTCGACCATGCGATCGTGAAAACACTCGCATTTGTTGAGGGTGTCTTCGTCCTTGTAGTTCGTCTTCAGGTAGCCGTAAGCCATGCCGCAGGCGACCTTGGCTTCCGATGCCCAGACGAAGACGGGCCGGGACGAGTTGATCCACTCCGAGCTGTTGGCGGCGGCGACCGACTCGTCCATCAGCTTCACCACCTGCTGCTTCAGATCGACGATGTTGTCGTTCAAGACCAGATTGGACGTGCCGACGACCCGGCAATAATCGCCTGTCGGACCTTCGATGATGTCGGCGGCATACCCCGTCGACCCGACTGCCAGCAACAGCGTCGCAGCGGAAACAAGCAGTCTTGCAGAACGTTTCATGTTTAGCTCCCCTAAATATTAGCGACGTATAACATAATCGCATGGTTGTGCGCTATGCCGTTAGACCAGGTTTGCGGTTGTCTGATGCTGGGTTATGCCATCGTCGTAGAGCAGCGTGATCGTGTTGGCAGCGGGCAGGTTCGTCAGCGTTGCCACGTCGACGAAGTTGGCGCCGCCGGTGCTGCCGTTGGCATCGACACTGAGCGTACCCGTCCCCGCATTGTAGTTCACGAAGTCACCGATATTGGCTCCTCCAGGCGCCGTGTCAAACAGGGCGGTCAGGTCAATCTTGTCGCCATGTCCTCCCACGCCGCTGAAATCAGTGATGAGGTCCTTGATGTCGATATTCTCAAGCCGGAACGTATCGGCGCCGGCTCCTCCGGTCAGGGTGTCCTGGCCGAGACCTCCTATGAGAAGGTCGTTGCCGTCGCCGCCGCTGAGCAGGTCGTTGCCGGCTCCGCCGCTGAGGAAGTCATTGCCGCCCCGGCCGACGATGACGTCATTGCCGCCATTACCGCTGAGCTGGTCGATACCGGACGTTCCATAGATCTGGTCGGCCAGCGTTGGGTCACCGTTCACCGTGATCCCGGGATCACCAGGATTGTGCGAGAAGAAGGAGAAATTGACGGAGCGGGCCTGCCAACTGCCGCCATCATTGTCGAAGTAGGACAGGGTCCACGAGTCTCCGGCTGCCGGCGGATGCGCGATCAAGTAGCTGGCAAGCGTCGTAGCGGTGGCATTGCCTGCGCCATCGAGAAGGAAGATGTGATCGTAGTCGACCGTAGCCTTCATCTGACCCGTGGCCGGATCGTAGAACCAAGTCTGCTCGAAGGTCCCAGCGGTCAAATCGTCTTCTACTGCGGCGAAGTGATTGGTGCCAATTCTGATCTCGACCTGAACCTCCTGTTCACGATGCGACCCTGCGCTACTATCTCCGAACGCACCTGGGTTTCGCTCTGAAGGGTCAATCGGCGTATCAATCGGCGTCTTTTGGAAATCGGTATAGACGACGACAGTTGCGCTGTGAGGATCCGCCAATATCGCGTTTACCGTCGCTTGCGACAGAGCAAGCGTCGTGACCTGATCATTGCCCGACGTCAGCGGACTGCTGCCATCGCCAATCTGCGACGTGTCGCTGGGCAGGCTGGTCGGCGGCACTTCGTGGATGCCAACAGTCTGTGCAACGTGAGTGTGCCCGTCATAGACATCCAGCGACAGGTTGTTGTTGACCGTGTCAGTTTGCAATGCGGTCGGCCGATAAACCAGATCGTCCAGCAGGTTGATACCGCCGGACGGATTATACAGCACCGTGCCGGCTGTCAGGGCGATATAGGTCACGCCGTTGAAATAGAACGTGCCGGTGGGGATCGTTCCCGTAGCGGTGACGATGAGGTTATCCCCGTCCGCATCCGTCGGAATGGAGACCAGCAGCGGATACCCATTCGGATAGCTGGGCGTGCTCAAGGTCTGCTGCGCCGGGTCGCTCGACATCCAGTTCTGAGTGTTCGCGACTACGGGCGCGTCATTGATGTCCGTCAGGTTGATGGTCAGCGTCGTCGTCGACAGGTCGCCGTCACCATCCTTGATGGTGTAGACGAACACGTCCGTGGTGTTCGCGTTGATGCTGTGGGCCGTCGACTGGTAGGTGTAGGAGCCGTCGGCGTTGAGATGCAGCGTGCCGTGCAGGCCGGCAATGTCGGTGTTGACACCGGTCGTCACCGCCGTTGTCGTGTTGCCGCCCGCAGCCCGGACGCCGTCGATCGTGGCACCATCTGCCCCGGCCACGTCGTTGATCAGAACGCCGGCCGCAGCAGTCACGGTCAGCAGCGCGCCTTCATTGACATTGCCGCTGTCGGCATGGGCCGTCGGCACGTCGTCGGTGACGTCGATGGTGATGGTGTTGGTGATCGTGTTGCCGTTGGCGTCGGTGGCCTGGTAGGTGAAGGTCTCGACATTGTTGACGGTATTGGTGCCGTTGTTGGCGTCGGCGCCGTCGACCGGCGAGGTCAGCGTGTAGCTGTAGGTGCCGTTGGCATTGAAGGTCAGCGTGCCGTGCGCACCGATGGCGTTGCTCACCAGTGCGTAGGTGTAGGGCCCGGTGCCGCCCGATACATTGTCGGCGACCGTTCCGGCGATGGTCTCGGCGGTGCTCGACGGGTTGCTGCCGATCGGCAGCGCCGCCTCGTTGACCGTCAGGTCGTCGTTGGAGACGGCAAGGCCGCTGTCCGACAGGTTGATGGTCAGGGTCGTCGTCGACAGGTCGCCGTCGCCGTCCATGATGGTGTAGACGAAGGTCTCCGTTGCGCCTGCCGGCGGAACCACGTTGGGCAGGCCGTCATAGCTGTAGCTGCCATTGGCCTGCAGCGTCAGCGTGCCGAAGCTGCCGTTGATCACCGTGTTGACGCCCGTCGTCACCGCCGTCGTGGTGTCGCCGCCCGCAACGCGGACCCCGACAACGCCGCCGCCCGCCGCCGCACCGTCGGCGCCGAACACGTCGTCCGTGCCGTCGCTCAGCACGTTGCCGAGCACGATCCCGCCCTCGACAACGCTGTTGGTGTCGGCATGGGCCGTCGGCACGTCGTCGACGATGTCGATGGTGATGGTGTTGGTGATCGTGTTGCCGTTGGCGTCGGTGGCCTGGTAGGTGAAGGTCTCGACATTGTTGACGGTGTTGGTGCCGTTGTTGGCGTCGGCGCCGTCGACCGGCGAGGTCAGCGTGTAGCTGTAGGTGCCGTTGGCATTGAAGGTCAGCGTGCCGTGCGCGCCGATGGCGTTGCTCACCAGTGCGTAGGTGTAGGGCCCGGTGCCGCCCGATACATTGTCGACGACCGTTCCGGCGATGGTCTCGGCGGTGCTCGACGGGTTGCTGCCGATCGGCAGCGCCGCCTCGT
>NZ_RZPB01000252.1:0-7567 GCF_003998535.1 Mesorhizobium sp. M7A.F.Ca.AU.002.02.1.1
GTGGAGGGCGAGCGCGCCCGCAATGCCGCCGACCGTGCAGTGGCGATGTCATTCGCCGATTGGGGGATTCCACCCTGACCAGCGTGCAGGCGGTGCGTCGGGCGCTGCCAACGGTGAAGCTGATCGCGTCGGGCGGGATCCGCGATGGCGTCGACGTGGCCAAGGCCATCCGCCTGGGCGCGGACATCGCCGGGCAGGCGGCCAGCGTGCTGGGCGCGGCGACAGTGTCCACCGGGGCCGTTGTCGCGCATTTCGAGATCGTCATCCGCCAGTTGGCCGTCGCCTGCTTCTGCACGGGCTCGGCTGATCTGGCGGCGTTGCGTCAGGCGCGCTTGTTGCCCTCGTCGCATTTGTCCGCCGGTTGATGTCGGCGTCGTCCGCACGCTAACAGCAGGCTGCTGAAATACCTACGCCAAAGACAGACTATTGATCCCCCTGGCGAGACGGCTCGATTGACGGGAGCGATGTGTTCATGGAGCAGCTGTTCACGATGAAGCGGTTGGAAGATTTCGTTCCAGCCGGTCATCCTGGTGCCCGCACCGGCTGATGATCAATGGAGCGCTGGTGCGGCTAGACGGCATCCTTTCCGGCATGTACGCCTGCAGTGCCAAAGGCGGTCGCCCCAGCGTTGCGCCGGAGAAATTGCTGCGGGCCGTGTGTTGCAGGTGTTCTACAGCGTCCGTCGGAATTGATGCAGCAGGTGCTGCTGTGGCAAGGCCAAGACCCGGGAATGCCGTCAGCTTTGATCAGGCGCTTCGGGCCGTCGGAAACGCGCGAAGAGTCCGGCTTTCGAAAAAGGCCGAACGCCTCAGATAAAGCCAGAACTCCTTGGGTCACCATCAAACCAATTTGACGCCCCGGGACAATTTCGTCCGGCATTGTCCGGTGTGCGACGATGTTGGGGATGCGACATAGGCGGATTGCCGTGTATTTAAACCGCTTTTCCTTTGGCACGCATATTGCGCCCTATCGGTAAACCTCGTCATGGGCCGGCGGCAATCGCTCGGAGATTGTCGAAATAGCACAATGATTTCTGCCGGGGTGACATCCGGCCCGACTAGAGCAGGACCTTTCAGATGATGCAGAAAAGCAAGCGGCCATACTCGCGGGGAAATAGTCGCGTCAGGGCTGCATGGACGCTCTTTCCTGGTTGTTTCGGCGGCGGACGCCAACTCTTCAATCGGCACCCGAACCAGTGCCTGGATGTCCAAGGAGCGCCCCTGTTGCGCGTGCCTGGCTGCACCCGCGTGCTGGCTCTCCTCCAAGGCGACGCTTCGGCGCTGCTGCAGACCGGCGACGAGAACCCAACTTCAAAATTAGCATTCCGAAAACCGAAAGAAGTGAACAGGTATGTCCAGGATCGGCGCTTTGACGCGCGCCGCATGGCGATCGGCAACTCAGACGCTGGCCAAGGGTTCGAAAAGTTTACACCCGACGCTAGCGCCGGCCGATTTCAAGCGCGCACTTACGATCAACGATCGATATGGCGGGCTCACTGTCAATGTCCCCAAAATGCCTTTCTGGCTGACCGGGGGTGAAGCCTTCGTCTACCGCCGGACTAGCCACGGCGAGCAGCAGTTCATGCAGGTCGATGCTGCCACGGGTTTCAAGCGGCCCGCTTTCGATCAGGCGCGTCTGGCGGCAGCGCTAAACAAGGTGAGCCATGAGAGCTATCAAGCCGGCAATCTTCCGTTCGACCGTTTCGAACTGAGTGAGGATGGTCGCAGGCTCGACTTCCAGATTGAAGACACCCGGTGGAGCTGCGACCTTGCAAGCTATGACTGTACCAGCACCACATTCGATGCAAGGAAAGGGGACCGTAGGGAGCTCAGCCACCGCTACACGCCGCCAGCGGAGAACAACCCCGACAAGAGCAACGCGTCGCCCGACGGCAAATGGATCGCCTATATCAAGAACTGCAACGTTTTCCTGCGCAGCGAGGACGGATTGCAGGATGTTCCTCTGAGCCGGGACGGAGCCGAAGGCAATTGCTACGTCTTTTCGACGCTGAGCTGGTCGCCGGACTCGCGCCACCTCGCCGCTTACCTTGTTCGCCCCGGCTATAGGCGAGAGGTCCGCTACCTCAATTCTTCGACGGACCAGTTGGAGCGGGAATATTCAACAAAATTCTATCCCAGGCCGGGCGATGTCCTTCCGCTGCCCCAGCCAGTCCTGTTCGACATTGCCGGCCGGCGCCAGATCGTGATTGACGGTGCCCTCTTCTCGAACGTCTTCGAACTTTCCCCTCTCCGGTGGTGGGCGGACAGCCGCGGCTTCACTTTCGAATATAACCAGCGCGGGCATCAGCTTTATCGCCTGGTCGAGGTAGACGCCGCCTCGGGCCGCGGGCGCTCCCTGATCGATGAGACCAGCGAGACATTCGTTGATTATTTGCCGCTGGGGCATGGCCAGGAGGATGCCGGAAAAATCTTCCGTTACGATGTCGATGACGGGAAGGAGATCATCTGGGCATCAGAGCGCGACGGGTATGAGCATTTGTATCTTTTCAACGGCCGGACAGGCGCGCTCGAAAACCAGATCACGCGAGGTGAGTGGGTCGTCCGGAGGGTCAACCATGTCGATCCGGTCAAGCGTCAGATCTGGTTCGAGGCGAGCGGGATGAACTCGCAGGAGGACCCCTATTGGGTCCATGCTTACCGCATCGGCTTTGACGGCAAGGGACTGACTGCACTGACGCCCGAACCGGCCAACCACCATATCGAGTTCTCGCCTGACAGGCGCTATTATGTCGATCTCTGGTCACGCATCGATCTGCCCCCGCGCATGGCACTCTACCGCGCCAGCGACAATGCCAAGCTCCAGCAGATCGAGACGGCCGACATTTCTGAGCTCGTCGCCGCAGGCTGGCAGCCGCCGCTCAGTTTCCATTCCAAGGGGCGCGACGGCAAAACTGACATCTGGGGCGTGCTCCACCTGCCAGCCAACTTCGACCCGACGAAGAAATACCCGGTTGTGGAGAATATCTATGCTGGACCCCACGGCTCCTTCGTCCCAAAATCCTTCTCGCGGTGGACAGAGCCGCTCACGCAGCTGGGCTTCGTCGTTGCTCAGATCGACGGCATGGGCACCAACAACCGCTCCCGCGCCTTCCATGATGTTGCTTGGAAGAATCTGAAGGACGCAGGATTTCCCGATCGCATTCTGTGGCACAAGGCGGCGGCCGCGCAATATCCATGGTACGACATATCCAACGTCGGCATTTTTGGCGCATCCGCCGGCGGCCAGAGTGCAGTCAGCGCGCTGCTCTTTCACCCCGATTTCTACAAGGTCGCCGTCGCCAAAAACGGCTGCTTCGACAACAGGATAGACAAGACCTGGTGGAACGAACTTTGGATGGGGTGGCCGGTCGGCATTGAATATTCGCAATCCTCCGCCGTTGACAATGCTCACAGGCTGCAGGGCAAGCTGATGATCGCGGTCGGCGAAATGGATGATAATGTCGATCCGTTTTGCTCGTTCCAGCTTGCCGATCGACTCATCAAGGCAGGAAAAGATTTTGACATGGTCTACGTTCCTGGTGCCAATCACCATACTCTAGGCACCTACACCGAGCGCAAACTCCTAGACTTCTTCGTTCGCAACATTCTCGGTCAGACCCCGCCCGACTGGAACACCAAACCGATCGAGCTGGAATAGCTTGTGGCTCTTGCAATTGTTAGCTCGCCTTATCAGCTGTAATCAGGGCGAGGCGCGAGCAAATCTGCACCGAAGGACGATCGTGGAGTCTAGGACTTGCGCTGCGTATTGAGGATCGGCTCGCCGCGACGTTGGTCTGAGCAAACTGCTTGATAGGCACGCCTGCAGACCGCGTGTGTGCGATTGCAAGATCCCCTATCAGCCTGGTGTGAAGCGTTCAGGGGAAAAGCCGCACCCAACGCCGCTTCCGCTCGCCGTAACGCTACGGCGGTGCGGCCCACCGATCCGCTCGACGAGCATTGGAACACATAGGTCCCCGAACGGACGATTGCCTTGGCAATAGAAGACCCTCGTCGGTCATCGCCGCTGTGGGTGGCAGCCCGTCGGTCTGGAGCTGCCACGATTCTCATCCTCGCGTCACATATGAGCTGAAGCTTTCCGGATCGGGTATCCAATCGGCATCCAGTTGCTCGGCGATATGGTTGAATTCTGCCCTCAGGACAAGAGTGAGTAGAGCAGCCCCGCTACGAAAATCCCATCCTGGTTCGTTTGACGCATCGACTATTCAGATTGATTGGCGTGATACCCGGCGCGGCCGCAACACGCGAGGCCGTCAACCGCTGAGCAGAAAACCAGCCTTCGCCTTCCGCGGCGGCGGACCTCGTCAGCCTCTCGAAAGCTTGCCTGAGTAGGTTGCTCATGTGATCTGTGGAAGTGAGGATAGCGTGCACCCGTACAAACTAGACATTCATCGTGGCAGCTTGGCTGCAGGTGCAGCACGCCGTACCGCACGAGCAAGCGGACAGGCCGGCCAAGCCGGTTTTGAGCAGCACTTGGGCGAACTGCAGGCGGCGGACGAGTTGATGGGTGCGCTAGGCGAGGAGGTCCTCGTCAATGGCTCGCATGGTAAAGGTGAGTTGAGACCAACGAAGAGGCAGAGGATCCAAAGCAATCTGCAGCATGCTGTCACTGAGCGGCAACCAGGTGAGGTTGGCAACTCAGGCGCTCGCGTGATGATGCAACTCCCCACCGATCAGGTGGGTACATCGGAACGGGAGGCGCAACTTGTGATGCAGGGGGACGAGCACGAATACACCCCAGCACCGCATCTCGACGGGTCGATGCCCTCGACAGTGCAGCCGGATCGTCCAATTGTGGTCCCCGACGGTGCCGACAAGCGTCCTGTTTATTCCAACGATGCCACCGCCATCGAAGGGCTGAAGTCAGCACTCCTTGCGGGTAAAGCCAGGCCGGACACGGTCACTCGCAGCACAAATTCTCTTTTCGGCTTTAGTCGTTGGCTCTTTCAAAACAACAAGCCAGGGCTTGCTGCTCGGCTTTACCATCCGTCGCTGAGCCAGGATCTCGAGGAGTACGAGAGTAGGGGTGGTTCCTCCACCGTGGCTGGCGCACTGCGTCAATTGATGAAGTCGATGGGCGGAGCCGGCCCGATTGTGGGTCGCGCTGTCCTGAACCCCCATCCTGACGACGCCGCGCTCACCAGACATTTCAGATCCGCGAGCGGCTACGCAACTGCTCTTAACCATTTCAGTCATTACCTACGTCAAAATGACAAGCTCGGAATTGCGGGTCGCATTTACGATAAATCGCTGGATAAAGATGTTGAGAGCTACAAGGCCGCCTCCTCTAATGGTGGAGCTCCGATCGAATCTGCGCTGGTTTATCTCCGCAAGAACCCGCCGCGCGTTATACTCGGGAATCATCTGGAAAACGCGGTCAGCATGGAGGCTCGTCCCCGTGGCGACGCTGCTCAGCATACCGCACCACAGCAGGGATTCGATTGGCCAGAGGAGCTCCTGCCGGTAGGTTATAAGGAGGGCACCGATCTACCATTGTCTCTCGCCCCAACCGCGCACCAACACCAAGCGCCCGACTTTGGAGAGGCCGTCCCTCACTTGAACTGGCGCCACGGCGACCAGGGCGCCCCGGAGGAGCTGGTAGCTGCACGGGACAGGAGCAGCCCGCTGCCAAGCGAGGCGGTGCCACATAAATCTGGACGGGGACTCGCTACGCAGCCCAGATTGTGGGCGGAGAAATCCGCCTCGCCAGAGCTCTTTCGACGGCGGGCGGAGCAGGCTCTGCCGGCGTCCGCCAGAGGTGTGGAGACATCCTCCGCGGTTGATGAAGCCGCGCAGGCCGCTCGCCAAGCTTTGGCTTGGTTGCAGCAGGAGATGGAGGGGATCGAACCGATGCAGGATCCTCATGAGGTGGCTACACCGGAATGTGAGGCGCAGCTCGTCAGGCAGAGGGATGAGCACGAATCCACCCCAGCACCGCATCCCGGAGGTGGTGGGTCGATGCCCTCGACAGTGCAGCCGGATCGTCCAATTGTAGTCCCCGACGGTGCCGACAAGCGTCCTGTCTATTCCAACGATGCGACCGCTATCGAAGGGCTGAGGGCAGCATTCCACGCGGGTAAGGCCAAAGCGAACACGGTCACTTACAATGTAAATTCTCTTTTCGGCTTTAGTCGGTGGCTCCTTCAAAACAACAAGCCAGGGTTTGCTGCTCGGCTTTACCATTCGTCGCTGGATCAGGATCTCAAGGAGTACGAGAGTACGGGTGGTTCCTCCACCGTGGCTGGCGCACTGCGTTACCTCAAGAAGTCGACAGGCGGAGCCCCGATTATGGCTCGCCCTGTCGTGATCCCCTATCCTGACGATGCCGAGCTCATTAGAAATTACAGAGCCGCTTCGACCAAGGAGTACCTGGCAGCGCCTGCGACCGGACGGAATCCAGATACCGTGGGCGGCTATACAAATTTTCTTAGACATTTTAGTCAGTACCTGCGTCAAAATAACAAGCTTGGGATTGCGGCTCGGATTCACGACAAATCGCTGGATAAAGATGTTGAGAGCTTCAAGGCTGTCTCCTATGGTAATAGGCTAAGTATCAGTTCTGCATTGGCTCACCTCCGGGATATCCTGCCGCGCATTGTGCTCGGGCGCGAAACTGTCCTTTCTGCTCATCCGGCAGACGCAGTCACCAGGCGCGTTGGGGCCGCTGCTGAAGCTGGGCCAGCGGCACCGGCAAGAGCTCCCCAACCCGCCTCGCCAGCAACCGCTAGGCTGCCAGGCACCTACCGCGGCCTTCCACTGGTTGATGTGACCACACTGACTACCAGTTCCTCTGGGGCTCAGATCGGGGCGCTCGATCCGACAGCCCCGTCCAACGTTGCAACGGGGCGGGTGCTCGGCGCCGCCGAATGGCTGAGCGACGCCCATATCCAGAGAGATTACAATTTGCTGGAGGGGCAACTGCAGGGGATCAATCCGGCGCTCGCTGCCCGGACTCGGCTGGTGGATCCTTCCGTATCCCATCTACTGCGACACACGTCGCCGCAAGACGCTCGAGGCATATTGCAGTCCATCTATAATCAAAACAACGCCACAGCCGACTTCCTGTTCTTGCCAGTGAATAATGGCACGGCTACTAGCCCCGGCACCCATTGGTCGCTGCTGCTCGTTGATCGCCGCGACCCGGAAAGGCGGTTCGCCTATCACTACGACTCCCTCCAGCGAGAGGGATATAACGACGTGCCTGCAAAACAGCTCGCAGGACTGCTGAATGCCACCTTGGCGCCAGCCCCCATGGCCAGACAGACGAACCATTATGATTGCGGCGTATTTGTCCTGGAGGGCACGTGGGCGCTGGTTGAACGATTGGTGAAAGGGCAGCGGCCAGACCACGAGCCGCTGCCCCTCGACAACCTCGTTGCCGATCGGCAGGCGCTGCAAGACCGGCTAAGGAGGCGCTTGCCGCACGAGGAAGAGCCGCGGCAGCTGCTGGAGGATGAACCCGCCTCCCCACCGATGATGGCATTCGAGCCAGGGGAACTGCGGCAACTGTTGGAAGACGAGCCTGCCTCCCCACCAATGATGGCGTTCGA